>CALBTQ010000501.1 GCA_937967875.1 uncultured Pseudomonadota bacterium | reverse complement strand
TACGAGATCGTATTCGGTGACTTGGAGTTCAGACGTGTGCTCTTCCGATCTGAGGATGACAAACCCTCCCGTCATTCCCGCGCAGGCGGGAATCCAGGACTGGAAATATCCTTCCTGACCTTTTGAAAAGGATGCTGCGCTGCGCACGGCGTTAAAGGAATCCTGGATCCCCGGGTCAAGCCCGAGGATGACAGGGCAGTCAGACAAGGAGCGCATCAGCACGACGAAGAATCTACGTACACGTACGAGAGATCCTTCACTTTGTTCAGGGTGGCTTGCCTGTGTGCCACACTTTTGGCGTAAGCCAACGGTGTGCTTGTTGCAGTCAGATCCTGCGTCGAGGGCGCGGGATGACAAATTTCATTTTCCGACGCGGAAAATGACCGTCGCTTCGTCGCGGCGTTGCGGCGCGCCGAAGACCTGCTCGCACCACGTCTCGAGCAGATCGCGCTGACCGCTGGGAACGTCCAACGGATGCAGCGCCACCGCGGCGACGCCCAGTTCGCGCAATTGCGTTTTCAGTTCCGTCGGAACCACCTCCGCCAGGCCGACCCAGTCGATCGGCTCGTGGTTAAGCGGCGCCAACGACGGCGCGACCTGCAAAATCTCGCCCCGCAAACCGCGCGGTACGCCGGGCTCGGGATTGCCGCTCACCACGCGGTGCCGGTGCACGGTCTGGTAATAGCGGTAGCGCGCGTTGATCGAGGCCGTGCGCGAAAACGGCAGTTCCAGCACCGCGCCGTCCTCGATCTCGAACAACGCGCCGTAGGCGTCAGGCACGGTCGTCTTGAAGGCCGGGTTGGGCAGATGGAAAAACGACACGGCCAGCCCCAGCAACACGCAAATGCTGATCAGCTTGCCCTCATCGTTGGGCCGCAGCTTCTCGATGTACTCCGCCGCCCCGCGGATCGTCTGCGCCGCCGGCACGGCCAGGCACAGTTGCGCCATCGCCGCGAAGGGCAGCGGATCGCCCGCCGGCAACAAGGCGAACGGTCCGGGGATCGTCGTGGCGCGGCCCCAGACGGTCAGACGCTCGCCCCAGGAAAAGGCGAACAACACCATCGCGCTCGCCCACCAGAACGCGGCGTCCTTCGGGCGGCGCACCAGGCCGTACGCGGCGACGATCAACAAGAAATACGGTACGGTGTCCGCGTAGGTGCGCGGCATAAACACAAGCTCGAGCACGTCCAGCCCGGCGGTGGATTCGCGGAACGTTTCTCGCACCATCATCAAGATAAATATGACGAGACCGACGAGCGCCAGTGCGCCGATAACGTGCAAGAACATGCGCGTCGCTTCGCGTTGCTTGTCCACCCAGCGCGTCCAGATCGCGGCGGCCAGGGCGAAAATCAACAGCGCCCATCCGAAAGAGACGTGCCACAAAAAAGCGAACAACAACGCCGCGAAGGCGGTCAATTCCGTTTTGTTCGACGGTCGATCGCACAGGCGCACGACCGCCCACGCGCCCAGCGGCAGCACGAACACCCCCGCCATTTCCGCCTCGCCCGCCGCAACTCGCAACAAAACGTACGTGGAAAAAGCGAAGGCCATCCCCGCCGCCAGCGCCGGTCCGTGATCGCCGACCACCGCGCGCAAAAACAGGTAGGCGCACAGCCCGTTGAAAAACAGCGTCAGCAGCAAAATTAAATTAACGGACGCCGTGGGACCGAAAAGACGCGTGACCGGTGTTAATACCAATGGCAACACAATCGAGGGAACGACATGCTGACTGTTGACCTCCATCGCGAACAATTGCCGATACGGCAGATCCAACGTCCGATCGCCGCTCAGCGCCGTCGGCACGGCCCACATCCGCCACAGATTCGCGAAAGCGGGTCCGTTTACATCGCCCACGGCCACCGAATCGAAATAGTAGACCGCCGGCACGCTAAAGAGCGCCGTGGCCGCGACAAGCAACAACAACATGACGATCCAGTTCCGCATCAGCCCTCGATGGTGGTTGAAATTTTTATGTTTCGTGAAATGATAACGATGCTTGAAAACATATCAAGTCGTTTCCCATTAAACCAACAAAAGGATAAGGGAGTGCAACAATGAAACGAGTTCTGTTGGTCCTGGTGGCGATGATGCTTTTGTTCAGCGCCTGCTCGTACATACAAAAAGAAGCCATCCCCGAAGGTCTGTACACCGCCCCGCAGATGAAGGCCGATCAGCTTCAGCGCGGCGATCACGTGATCCTCACCCGCTACGGTTTCCGGCTGTTCACCATTCCCATCAGCCTGCCGCAGCCCAATACGATGATCAACACGGCGATTCAGGACAATCAGGGCAAGGGCATCACCAACCTCGACGTCGAATTTTCCGAGTTCAACATCCTGATTTTCCAGATTCCCAAAATCCGCATCGAAGGCGACATCGTAAAGTAGGAGGCGATCATGCGTAAATCGATTCTGCTGCTGATCGTCGCGTTGTTCATGCTGGGCGGCTGCGCCTACATTTCGAAGGAAGCTGTGCCCACATCGCTGTACACCAAGACGGACATGCAGCGCGAAGGCGCGCAGGCAGGCCAGGTCGTTACGTCCACCCGCTACGGCGTGCGGCTGTTCACCATTCCGCTGACCGTCCCCCAGCCCAACGAGATGGTCGACGAACTGGTGCGCACCAACAACGCCAAGGGAATCACCGATCTGGATGTCGAGATGAGCGAACTGTTCTCGCCGATGATCATCACCCCCACGCATCCATGGGCGGCGGTCGTCGGTCTGATCATTCAGATACCCAAAGTTAAGGTCACCGGACGCGTCGTTCAGTAAAAAAACTAGAAAAGACTTGACGAAACGGGGCGTTATCTGGTAGCCGTAGGAAAGGTCGATAGGCCTTTCCGGAGGGAGCTAATGAAGAAAGTCGCTTTGTTGGTCGCGGTCGTGTTGGTGTTGTCTATTGCGGCGGGGGCCGTAGCGGATAGCAGCACCCAGACAATCAATATTTTGATCAGCAAAATCCTCAAAAATTACGCGATGAAAACCGACTTCGGCAACGTTTATTTCAATATGAGTGACTTGCGGAAGCTGGTCGATTCGGCGGCGAAACTGCGCCCGATCAACCTGGGCAACTTCGTCACCGATCAGAACAACGTGGTCAAGATTCAGGCGCTGGGCTACGACAAGGGCGTGGTGACCATTCTGGTTACTTCCCTGGGTGCGGCGCAATAAAATAGCCCGTTTTCATCCGCTAATGAAGAGTGCATACGGCAGCCCTGTCCCGGGCTGCCGTTTTCATTGGGGCGTCAGACGAAATACCGCCACGCTTTGCGCCGGCGCCTGCGCCGTCCAGCGGCCCAGGGCGTCGCGCTCCAGCTCGGCCGGCGCGCCGAAGATCTGCTCGATCGCCACGTTCTCGTCGAATACCGCGGCCAGCTCATAATCGGTGAAGCGCAGCGTCGCGGTCATCAGATCCCACGCGAACAGCGCGACGATCCGCTCCTCGTCGTTCGCCCGCACCCAGATGCGCGCCGGATTCGACGCCACGAGCGCCACGTCGAACGCGGGCGTGGCGATCGGCCACAATACCGCACGCTCCAGCAGATCGACCGCCCAGAAACGCCCGCCCCGGCCGCGCAAATTCTCCGCCGCATCCGAGGTAAGCAATTGTTTGCGCGCGTCATTGAGCGTTAACAGACTGTCGCCCAGCAGGTTGCTCGACCCGCCCAGGTAATTGGCCGCCACCGCCGCTTCCGCGTGCGAGTCCGTCAGCGGCCAACGCACGCACAGGTTGTCCGGATCGACCGCGTACCACACGCCGTCGACCGTCGCGCGCACGCTGTGGTAGCGCGCCAGATTGGCCGTCAGCGTGTGCAACGGCACGCCGGGGAACGTTCCGGTCACGTCCGACGAATCGCGCGCCGCGTGAAAATAGCCCAGGCTCGGCAGCCACACCTGCCCGCTGGCCAGCAGAAACGAGTTGCCGGCCGCCTCGTGCAGCGCTCGCATCGCGCGATGATAGGCCTCCATCGTCGTCGAGCCGTCCGCGTGCACACCCTCGTAGGCGCCGACGAACAGAAAGTCGAACTTGAAATACTCGAACCCGTCGTCGACTTTCGCCGCGATCGCCTCGCGCACGTGCGCCTCGGCCTCGGGCACGGTGATGTCGAGCACGTAAAATTTATGGGTGTTGAGCAGATCGTCGAACTTCACCGGCCGCCCGTCGGCGTCGTACAAAAACCACTGCGGATGATCGTCGAACAGATCGCTGCGCACGTCGACCATCAGCGGGGCCATCCACAACCCGGGCGTCATGTCCAACGCGCGAATGTTTTGCGCCACCGGCGCCAGCCCCTCCGGGAAGCCCGCCGTGTAGCTGTCCCATTCGCCGAACAACGTTTCGTAGCCGTCGTCGATCTGACACAACAACGGCTCCTCGTCCGGATACAGCGCGCGCATCGCCGCGCAATTGTCCATGACGATGTCCCGGTCGATTTCGGTGAAATAATCGTACCACGTCGCCCACCCGAAGGGCGCAACGCGCTCCGGTTCCAGCGGCGGCGTTTCGGCCGCGGCGGCCTGCGCGTAATCATACAGATCGTACGCCGGTCGCGCGGCGAGCTTGAGCCAGATCGGCTCCATCTCCAGCGTTTCGCCCGGAACCAGCTCGCGTTCGTCGCCGGGCGTGCCCTGCACGATCTGCAAACGCACCAGGTCGTCCGCGTGCGTCAGCGAACCGCCCGCGTAGGTTTTCCAATGCCGCGCCGCCAGCGCGCCCCACAACAGGCCGGGCCCGCGCTCCGCGTCGGCGACCGCGCCCATCCACCACGAGACGCCGTGGCAGGTGGACAGATACTCGTAGTTCTCCGCGCACGGCGCCGGCGCGCCGTCGACGTTGGACGGCGGCGGATCGTCCGGCAGCAGATTTTCGACGCCGGTGAAGGTCCACGAGTCGTGGCCGTTTTGCACCCACGCCGCGCGCCCGATATTCTCCGGCAGCCGCACGCCCGCGCCATGCTCGCCGGCGCTGGGCAAATCCAGATACACCAACCGCGCGCCTTCGCCCAACCGCTGCGGCCACGCGACGCTCGGACGCAGCACGGCCGTGCCCGCCTCGGCGTCGAAGGCGACCGCCACGCTCAACTCCGGCGCCTGCGCATGGCCGCTCAAGGACCATTGCCGACCGCCGGCCGTTTCGACGACATCCCGCTGCGGATAATCCATGGCCGCCACAACGTGCAGCGCGCCGTCCGCGTCTCGCCACGCGATCCGCGCGGTGGCGTCGAGCAAACCGATCGCGCATTCGTCGGCGGTCAGCGAAAAGCTCGCGCCGTCGGCGGCGAAGACCATTTCGCTTGCGCAAGCGACGGGCAACGTTTCCGGCGGCGTCTGCTCGCCGGGTTCTTCCTCGAGGCCGTTGCTTTCCACGCAACCGGCGAACGCCAAGAACACACAGAGACAAATGATGAAGTGTTTCATGCCGCGCAATTTAACAGCGCCGCGCGCGGACAACAAGGGCGATGTGAAATGTAAAAGGTCAGGAAAGGTATCGGCCAGTCCTGGATGCCCGCCTGCGCGGGCATGACATTCCTTTTCTGTCATCCTTTAGATCGGAAGAGCGTCGTGTAGGGAAAGAGTGTAGATCTCGGTGGT
>CALBTQ010000500.1 GCA_937967875.1 uncultured Pseudomonadota bacterium | reverse complement strand
TTTATTTCACTCCGGACCCCGTATCCTCTCGCCGTTTCGGTGACGCGGATTCATGCGTGTGCTCTTCCGACCGTTAGTGCGTCATCGCCCCCAGTGCTAGAACGCCCACACCGATTGTCAGCGGAAAACCGACGATAAACACGTTCATCTGCGGCACCGTGCGCGCCATGATGCCCAGCACCAGCTTGGTGATCAGCAACGCGACGATCGGCGCGCCCGCAAAGGTGATCGACATTTTCAACGCCAGGCCCATCACCTCGACGATCGACTGCGCGTAGTCGGCCTGAATGGTGAACACGCCCAGCGGCGCCACCTGGTAGCTGACCGCGATCGCCTCCAGAAACAGGCGGTATACGCCGCTGGCCAGAAACACCAGCAGCGCCACCTGCGATTCGAACGAAGCGATCATGCTGACCGACGTCCCGGTCGCCGGATCGACCACGTTGGCGATGGCGAAGCCCATCTGAAAACCGACGAGCTGCCCGCCGATGATCACCGCTTCGAGCACCCAGCGGGAAAGAAAACCCGCGACCATGCCGAACAACAACTCGCTCATCGCCCACAGCAGATAGCCCAGGCCCGAAGTCGGGATTTCGACCGGCTCGCGCGTCACCACGGTGAACACCGCCAGCGTGAACGAAGCGATCAGTCCCGCTTTCACCAGGCGGTTGATGCCCCCCGCGCTGAACACCGGCAAGGTCATGAATATTCCGGTGATGCGCATGAGGATCAGCAAGTAAAGCTGCACGGCATCAAGTGGCACGTTGATCAAAGCCATTTTCGTCCTACGGCAAAAACGAGTTCCATTGTGTAAACATGTGCACCGTGAAACTGACGATCGATTGCAGCATGTCGTCCCAATAGATCGCCACGGTGGCGACGGCGACCAGAATCTTGGGGATGAACGTGAGGGTCATCTCGTGAATCTGGGTCACCGCCTGAAAAATGCTGACCAACAAACCGATCACCAGGCCCGACAACAGCACCGGATAGGAAACTTGCCAGGCGGTCATCAATGCCTGCTGCGCGATGTTGGCGATAATCTCCATGTTCATGCGGTCGCTTGCCTCCTTGCTACACCGAGAAACTTTTGATCAGGCTGCCGATCAGCAGGTACCAACCGTCGGCGAGCACGAAGATCAACAGTTTGAACGGCAGCGAAATCATGATCGGCGGCAGCATCATCATGCCCATGCTCATGAGCACCGAGGCGATGACCATGTCCACGATCAGAAACGGCAGCCAGATCATGAAGCGGATCATGAAGGCCGTTTTCAGTTCGCTGATCACGAACGCCGGCACGATCACCCAGGTCGGCACATCCTGGATGGTCTGCGGTTTGGACCGTTGCGCGACCTTCATGAACAGTGCGAGGTCCTTTTCGCGCGTCTGCTTGAGCATGAACGAACGCAACGGCGCGAGCGCCTCGGTGAACGCCTCCTCGTAGCCGATCTGCTCGGCCATGTACGGCTTGACGGCCTTTTCGTGAATCTGCGTCCACACCGGCGCCATGATGAAGACGGTCAAAAACAACGCGAGTCCCAGGACGATCTGGTTGGTCGGCGTCTGGTTGGTGCCCAACGCCTGACGAAGGAAACCCAGCACGACCACGATGCGCGTGAAGCTGGTGAGCATCACCAAAAAGGAGGGAACCAGAGCCAGAACGGTGATCAGCAAGAGAATTTTAACGGCGGTGGAGACCTGCTCGGGCGAGTCGGGTTGGCCGACCCCGATGGTCACCTGCGGAACGACCAGGGGCGCGCTTTGCTGCTGCGCCAGCGCCGGAGCGGCGACGCCGAGCAAAACTACCCCCAGGACGATGATGCCGATAACTCTCATCGTTTTTTAAACTTCTTCTTTCGTTTTCGTTACAGTCGCTTCAGTTCCTTGACGCGCTCGCTGATCGATCGCAGCGTTCGGTGTTCGACCACCGTATGCTCAGACGGGTTGTGCCGTACATAATTCTGCAAATGCCGATCGAAGTTTTCCGCCGCGGCGACCGGCTCGACGCTCTCCGGTTCCGGTTCGGCGACATCCTCGGCGAAGGACATCTTCGGCGCGGCGACGAAGGCCGGCTCGCTTTTGGGCGTCGGCTCGACCGGGACCGTGCCCAGCAGCCGTTCGCGCGCTTCCGGCGATTCGATCTTGGTGAGCATCTTCATCTCGTTGCCGGCCAGCGCCACGACGATCAATTCGCCGGCGACGTCGACCACCGCGATGCGATGCTTCAGGTCGATCATCGCGGTCTGCACCACGCGAATCAGCCCCTGCTTGCCGCCGCCGATGCGTCCCGGCAGGCGGAACTTTTTCGCCAGGCCGAACAGGATGAACACCAACGCCAGCGTCACGCTCAACGCGACGATCACCTTGACGATCGCGTCGGACCAATCGACGCCGCCTCCGCCGGCCAGCGGCGCGGCGGCCGCGACCGGAGCCGACTCTTCGGCCTTCGCCTCATCGTTCTTCTCGGCGTCCGCTTCGGGCGCGAGCAGCGCGGCCAGATCGATGCGCGCCTCTTCCGGAATCGGCGCAGGCAATTGTCCCGCGGTCGGGTCGCTCGGCGCGGCGACCGGCGTCGGTTTGTCGCCGACGTAAACTTCCAACCCCGACGCCGTTTCGGTGAACGACGGCGTCTTGGTCGCGTCGTAACCGGGCGTGAGGGTGATGATCATCTTCACGAACTGCTTGTTGATCTGGTGCACCGCCACCTGCTTGGCGCAGGCGTTGTCGAGCTTTTTGAAAAGGCGCACCGGCGGGTGCACGTAGGTGTTGTACAAATTGACGTGCACTTCGTCGCCCTTGCGATAGACCTTCGCGCTGTCGTAACCGGCGCGGTTTTGCGCCTGCACGACGAACGCGCAAGGTTGATCGGGCAACGCTTCCACGTTTTCGATGAAGTTCATACTCTTGAGCATGACCGGCTCGGCGGCCCATACCGTCGTCGCCGCCAGCAGGCCGGCCAACAAAAAGAGAATCGTCAATCGCCAGCGCATCCTTCGCCTCCCCCGCTACTTGAGCGACTCGATGCGTTCGGTTTTGCTGATAACGTCGGTCAGACGCACACCGAACTTTTCATTGACGATCACCGCCTCGCCGCGCGCCACCAACTTGTTGTTGACGAAAATTTCCAGCGGCTCGCCGGCCATCTTGGTCAACTCGACGATGCTGCCCGGACCGAGGTTGAGCAGATCGCCGATGGTCATTTTGTTGCGACCGACTTCCACGGTAATCACCAAGGGGATATCGAGTACGAAATCCAGCGCGCGCGGCGTCTGCACTTTCGGCGCCTGGCGGTCGAATTGCGGCAGTTCGACGTCTTTCGTTTTCGGCGGCGGCGGCGGAGCTTTCGCGGCCGGCGCGGCCGGCACTTCCTGTTCGGCCTGCAGATCGTCTTCGGACAAACCCCAGGCTTCGGGATCCATCGCCGGAAGATCGGAAGAGCACACGTCTGAACTCCAGTCACCGAATACGATCT
>CALBTQ010000499.1 GCA_937967875.1 uncultured Pseudomonadota bacterium | reverse complement strand
GGCGCCCACCGAGATCTACACTCTTTCCCTACACGACGCTCTTCCGATCGGGCCGGTTCGTTTCACCGTCGATTCGAGATGTCCATCAACAAGGCGCCCGTTCGATTATAAACTCCTCGTACGGGAAACAGATTTTAAGCCCGTTGCTCTGGTCGAAGACGTAGGAATTCAAAGCCTGTATACAGCATTGGCCGCTGATTCGCGTCGCAACGGCATGATTTTTGACGACGTGATCCGGGCGCTGGAGGACAAGCGTTCCCCGATCCTCCTCACAGAGCGGCGCGACCACCTCGAGTGGTTCGCGGAGCGCTTGCGGAAATTCACGCGAAACCTCGTCGTCCTTCACGGCGGAATGAAGACGCGGGAGCGTCGGCAATCGCTGGAACAACTCGCCGCCATTCCCGATGGAGAAGAACGGCTCCTTTTGGCCACGGGAAGATATATCGGCGAGGGGTTCGACGACGCGCGTTTGGACACGCTTTTTCTCGCACTGCCGGTTTCATGGAAAGGAACTCTCGTACAATATGCCGGTCGTCTCCACCGCCTTCATCCCGGCAAGGTCGAGGTGCGGATTTACGATTACGTGGACCGGGATGTCCCTGTGGCACTCAAGATGTTCGAACGGAGGCTGCGCGGTTACCGCGCGATCGGCTACACCCGAGAAGAAGCGCCGTCCGGTGCGAATCCAATTGAGTCGGAACTAATTCTCGACGACGATTATTGTAAGGTAGGCAGTATCGATTCTGAGGAGGATTAATGCCGAAGGCCGATATCAAACCTGCCAAGAGAAAAAGCTTGATGATTCCGATGATGTAGCTCGGGGCGATGATCGAGGAAGCCACAGACGATTGCTGTGGCGAGTCCGAGGCGATCACCGGATTCCTCTGTGTTTCGCAGGATAATATCGAAACCCTGTTTGCAACCGAAGACGCTGCGGCCAAGTCACAATTTATCGTATTTTAGCTTTCCTCCGGCAACTTCCATGTGCGGAAGTGAGAAAGCGCTGATGTTCCACCGAGCATATTGCGTGCGCGTTCCAGGCGGATCGTGATGATCTCCCGTTCATTTTCGTCGAGATTCGCCGCCTCGACGGTCAATCTCTCGAAGAAACTTTCAAGACGGCAGGCCCGCGCCCAGGTCTCGGCCAGTTTCAGGAGTTGATCTTGGCTTGTTCTGTACGCCTCCTGGCGGCGCCTCTCTTCCGCCTGCTGCCGCCGTACCGCTTCCTGGCGCTCCCATTCCCGATGCTGTTCCTCCCACCGTTGTTGAGCTTCCTCTTCCTTCCGGCGCTGTACTTCCACCATTTTGGCAATGATAGGCGCCGCGTGCCTGAGCCCCCGTTCGATTTTTCCAAAGAGGTCCGGCAAAGTCCCTGGCGTTTTCTCGCACCAATACTGTTCCCATGATGTTCCAGGATATGGTGAGAAGGCTCGCACCGCGAGGCGGCCCGTGGCGAACTCATGCTTGGTTGTCCATTCGTATGAGGGAGCACGATATGTTCGGCGCGTGGGAGGCAACTGATCCAGCTGGATATAGTTCCCGTTGTAGTATCGAGCCTCCACCTTCTCGCTCAATTCATAGACTGTGAGTCCGATGGCGACGGAGCCGATGTACGTCACGGTCGGACGGCATGGACTCCAGGTCTTCCAATAGGATTCCTCCTTTTCAACCGGTTCCTTTGGGTCGAGTTTCGGGCGATGGATGCCTTCGGCATGAGGAGCGATGACAACCCGATGCCGATGATCTTCCAGAAAAAAGAATAGGCGGCTCGCGGTGTCCAGCGCATAGGCGAGCAGCCCCTTGGTCACAAAAAGATCGACCAGAAGTTGCTTGGTCGGACGGAGATGCCCAGCATCCGAAACGCGGTCGACTTCAAAAAATTCACGGACACCCGTGCAGAGAGCGTGATGTGAAGATCGTTCGGCAGGTGCGGGTGATGGACGTTTTCGGCGAGTGGACGCAGGCGGACGGGGCAGCGCCGGGGGCAATCTCTGTGGATTCCCGTCCCGCGACCATTCCAATTCGTCACCTGGTTGGGCAGGCGGTAGGGCTGGTTGCGGCGGTGCCTTCCCGACTTTGAGCTTGGCCCAGTATCCTCGTTCGGGTCGTGGCACTCTCAGCCGGGTGCAAACCCGGGCTAGAAAACTGGAAGAAACCTCGTATCGGGCCGCGACCGTGATCATCGGTTCGGCCCAGACTTCCTTGTAGAGCTTTTCTCGGGTAACCCCCATTGTCAGCTTCTCCGAATTTCAAGTTGTTGATACTTGCAACACAGCTTTCAGCGATATTTTTAACTTGTCGGATCATTTTGCATAAATGGCCGATACGTTCCATCTGGTTTTTCAGCATTCTGAAGGCTGCAATTCTGACGAAGGAAATGATAAGGCTCCTTCTGCACTATCATCACCATTACACCACTCCACCGTTTACTTTGACCGCGCCCCCGGCCGCCGGGCTGTAGAGTCTCGATTTCCGGTGAAAAAAGCCCTTGACTTGCCCGCCACACGAAGCGATGTGACACGTCGTAAGCTGCTGAATCGAAAGGAGAAAAGACATGGCGCGTTACATCCTGACCAACCTCGACACCGGCGCGATCCTCGGCCAGAAGCTTGATGGCGGCGACATGCGGCCCTTTGTGAGCATCGCCGAGGCTTACGAAACGCTGGCCAAAAACGAAGCACTGGCGGGCGTAAATCCCGAGGACGCGGGCCAGTCCTTCAACGGCTGGACCCTCTGCGAAGTCAACCCGGTCGAAAGACCATAAATCCACAAGGAGCAACTCATGACCACAAAGACCACCACGATCAAGGAAGCCGCCGAAAAGTACGTCGCCCATTTGACCGAACTCGGCAAGAACGAGCGCACCGTCATCACCTACGGACGGCACCTGGACCTTGCCGTCGCCCACTTCGGCGAGGGCAAGGATATCGCCAAGATTCTGCCCGTCCACGTCTCTGCCTTTTTCAAGAGCGACGCGGTCAACAAGCTGATCCGCGAACCCAAGAAAGAGGGTGAAACGCGCACCGAGCGCCCGCGTAGCCCGCACACCATTGCTCAGACCAAGCGCGTGTTCCGCCAAATGCTGGTGTACTGCAAGGACCAGGGATGGACGGACAAGGTGCCGCTGCCCAAGGACGAACTGGCGAAGGCCAAAGATCCTGCCGAGGCCGAGACCACTGAAGGCGAACAACCAGCCGCGACCGCCGAGTAAGCCATGACGGACGGAAACGCCAAAGTCGCCATCCCGCTCGAGGTGCTCAAGGGCATCGAGGCCGTACGCCGCAGCGGAAGGACCAACATGCTGGATCGCCCGGCGGTCGCCGCCATCGCCCTGGAACTCGGCCAC
>CALBTQ010000498.1 GCA_937967875.1 uncultured Pseudomonadota bacterium | reverse complement strand
CCACCGAGATCTACACTCTTTCCCTACACGACGCTCTTCCGATCTGGAAGATGAAAATTGGTCAGCAGCGCGTCGACGACTTTCCAGCGATAGCCCGGATAAATGAACAGGTCGGTTTCGCCGCGCCCCGATTCGACCAGGCCGCCGGCGCGCCCGCAGGTTTCCAGTACGCGCGAGGAAGTCGTGCCCACGGCGATCACCCGCCCGCCCCGTGCGCGGCAGGCGGCGACGGCCGCGGCGGTTTGCGGCGGCAATTCGTACCACTCGTGGTGCATCTGGTGCTCGACGAGGTTCTCCACGCGCACCGGCAGAAACGTCCCGGCGGCCACGTGCAGCGTCACCTCGGCGATCTCCACCCCGCGCGCGGCGACGGCGGCGAACAGCTCTTCGGTGAAGTGCAGCCCCGCCGTCGGCGCGGCCACGGCGCCGGTCTCGCGCGCATAGACGGTCTGGTAGCGCTGCTTGTCCTGCGCGATGACCGCCGGGTCCTCGTCGTCCCGGCGGGCGATGTACGGCGGCAGCGGCATGCGTCCGACGCGCTGCAGACGAGCGAAGAAATCGTCGCCCGCATCGGCGAAGGCGACCGCGACCGTGCCGTCGTCGAGTTTGCGTTCGACCGTCGCGGTCAGGTCGCCGAACAGCAACCGCTTGCCCGGGCGCAGCATCCGCGCCGGGCGGGCCATCGTCTGCCAGACGACCCCCGGTTCGGCCAGCGGGCGCAGCAGCAGCAGTTCGACGCGTCCGCCGCTGTCGCGCTTGCCGATCAGCCGCGCGGGAAACACGCGCGTGACGTTGCGCACCAGCAGGTCGCCGGGGCGTAGCAGGTCGAGGATGTCGGGAAAAAGTCGGTGCGCGAAATCGCCGGCGGCGGGCACCACCAGCAACCGGCTGCCGTCGCGGCGCTCGGCCGGATGCTGCGCGATGAGTCGGGACGGCAGCTCGTAATCGAAATCGGCGAGTTTCATCATCGGTACGATCAGACGGTTTCTTTCGGCGAAGCGGCGAACGGATCCTCGCACGGGACATCGACCGAGACGATGTTGCGCCCGCGCGATTTGCCGAAGTACAGCGCCTTGTCGGCCCGGTCGAGCACGTCGATCGCGCGATCGCCGTGGTCGGGGTAAGCGGCCACGCCGATGGTGATCGACAGCTCCGACGCCGGTTGGCCGTTGGTCAGTTTGAATTTCGTGCGTTCGACTTTCTTGCGCAACGACTCGGCCAGCGCCCGCGCTTCCTCGCGGTCGGTTTGCGAGGCGATGACCGCGAATTCCTCGCCGCCGTAGCGGGCGAAAAAGTCGGGTTTGCGCAGCCGGCCGCAGATGATCTCGGACATGCGGCGCAGCGCCAGATCGCCCTCGAGGTGGCCGTGGCGGTCGTTGTAGCGCTTGAAGTAGTCGATGTCGATCAACAGCAGCGAATAGTTCTTGCCGTAGCGCCGGTGCCGCTCGTGCTCGCGTTCGAGCGTCTCGAAAAACGCGCGCCGGTTGGCCGCCTGGGTCAGCTCGTCGGTCAGCGACAGTTCCTGCATCCGCCGGTAGGACGTGTAATTGAGCACCAGGTTGCCCACGTGCAGCGCGACGGTCGCAAACAGCGCGAGGTCGCGATCGGAAAAGGCGTTGGGTTCGGGCTTGCTGATGTTGAGCACGCCGAAGGCGACCAGGTCGTCGTCGACCAGGGGCACCGAGAGCAGACTGCCGCCCTGCGGATTGAGCCCCTTGTAATACAGGTAGCGCGGCTCGTTGGTCACGTCGGGGATGTACATCGCCTCGCCGGTGGAAAACACGTGCCCGGCCACGCCCTCGGGCGGGGTGATCACGCATTGCTCGCGCGCCTGCTGCGGGATGCCCAGCGCGGCGCGGATATACAACCGTTTGTCGGTCGGATCCTGCAGCAGAATGCTGAATTGCTCGATGCCCAGCAGATCGCCGATCCAGTCCATCGAATCGGAAGACAGTTGGTCGAAGCGCACGTTGGTCGTCAGGGCGCTGGTCAACTCAAAGAGGCTGAACAGTTCGAGCGTACGCTCGGTCAGCTCCTCTTTTTCGTTTTGCAGATCCTCGACGCGTTCGCGTAGGCGGGCCACTTCGGCGCGCAGGGCTTCCAATTCGCCGTTATTCTGATTTTTCATCGCCGCGTCGCCCATCGTCGTTCACTCAGCTTTCGGATTTCTTGTCGAGGAACATTTTGAACAGGTCGATGGGAATCGGGAAGATTGTCGTCGAGTTGTTCTCGGTCGAGATTTCCGCCAGCGTCTGCAGGTAGCGCAACTGCAAGGCGACCGGGTTGCGGCTGATGATGTCGGCCGCTTCCGACAGCTTGGCGGACGCCTGGAACTCGCCGTCGGCGTTGATGATCTTGGCGCGGCGTTCGCGCTCGGCCTCGGCCTGCTTGGCCATGGCGCGCTGCATTTCCTGCGGCAGGTCGACGTGCTTGACCTCGACCGCGGTGACCTTCACGCCCCAGGGATCGGTGTGCTTGTCGATGATCGTCTGCAGCTCCATGTTGATCTTCTCGCGCTCGGACAGCAGCTCGTCCAGGTCGCTCTGACCCAGCACCGAGCGCAGCGTGGTCTGGCTGAACTGCGAAGTCGCGTACAGGTAATTTTCCACCTCGATGACGGCCTTGATCGGATCCATCACTTTGAAGTAGATCACCGCGTTGACCTTCACCGAGACGTTGTCCTTGGTGATCACGTCCTGCGGCGGCACGTCGGTGGCGATGATGCGCGTGCTGATGCGCACCATGCGGTCGACGAAGGGGATGATCCAGCGGATGCCCGGCTGCTTGGTCACCGAAATGCGGCCGAAGCGGAAAATGACGCCCCGCTCGTATTCGTTGAGAATGCGAATGCCCGAAAGAACGATCAATACGGCGATGCCCAAGACGATCGCCACGCCCATTGCCGCCATGCTGCCACCCATGTTATGCCTCCTCGATTTTCTCGACTTTCAATTTCAACCCATCGGTCGCCGTCACGCGGATCCGGCTGCCGCTCGCGATCGGCTGCGCCGACGACGCGTCCCAATAAATGCCTTGTACGCGCACCTTGCCTTCGTGGTGCACGTCGGTGGTCGCCACGCCCAGTTCGCCGACGATGCCCTCCTGGCCGGTCAGCCCTTTGCCGATCTGCGCTCGCAGCACCTTGTAGGCGACGAACAACGTGAAGCCGCCCAACGCCAGCACGCTGGGCAGAATCAATCCCCAGGACACCTGCAGTTTGAAGCTCGGCGTCTGATACACCTTCTCGGGCGCATCGAACAAAAAGAGCGAACCCAACACCATCAGCGCGATTCCTCCCAAGGTCAGCAGACCGTAACTGGTGAACTTGAATTCCAGGATGAATAAGACCAGGCCGCCCGCGATCAGGATCAGCCCCACCGTGTTGATCGGCAGAATTTGCGTGCTGACCAGAAACAGCAGAATGCAGATGCCGCCGAGCACGCCGGGGAAGATCAGCCCCGGATGCGAAAACTCGGCGTACAGGCCGAGCATGCCGATGATCATGAAAAAGTACACCAGGTTCGGATCGGCCAGGTAGAAGATGATCTTGTGCTTGAGGCTCATTTGCTGCGGCTCTTGCCGTGCGCCTTTAAGCGCCAGCGTGACCGTCGTGCCGTTGCCCAGCTTCACCTCGCGGCCGTCGGCCTGGGTCAGCACGTCGTCAAGATCCTCGGCGACGAAGTCGACCACGTTGAGCTTGACCGCGCGCGTCGCGGTGACCGCGTCGGCCTCGGTGACCGCCTTCTTCGCCCATTCGACGTTGCGTCCGCGCGCCTCGGCGATGCCCTCGACGAAGGCGGAAATGTCGTTGAAGGCCTTGGCCTTCATGACTTCGTCCATCTCGCCGGTCATCGACACCGGGCTGGCCGCGCCGATCGAGGTCGAGGGGGCCATCGCCGCGATGTGTCCGGCGAGGGTGACCATCACCCCGGCGCTGCCCGCGTGCGCGCCCTTGGGCGTGACGTAGACGATGACCGGCACGTTGGCGGCGAGCATCTTCTGCACGATGTCGCGCGTCGAATCGACCAGACCGCCGGGGGTGTCCAGCTCGATGGCCAGCGCCGCCGCGCCGTCGCGCTCCGCTTTATCGATCGACGCGACGATGAACTCGGCGCTGCCCGGGTTGATCGTCCCGTTGATCGTGATCACCTGCACGATGGGCGTCGCGGCGGGCGGCTCTTCCTGCGCGTAAGCCCACAGGCCCAAGCCCATGAGCAGCAACAACAGATAAATCGTGATTCGCGCGTGGCGCACGGCGTTATCCTTTCTTGTTCGGCAGCGGCCAGCCGAGTTCGGCCATCACCTGTTGCAGATCCTCCCACGCCGGCTTTTTGCCCGCCGCATTGCGCAGCAGGTAAGCCGGGTGGAACGTCGGCATCAGCCGGATGCCCGCGTACAAATGCCAGCGGCCGCGCAGGCGGCTGATGGGCGTGGCGTCCTTGAGCAGCGTCTGCACCGCGATGCGCCCCAGGGCGACGATCACCCGCGGGCGGATGACGCGGATCTGCTGCAGCAAGAACGGCTCGCACATCTCCACTTCGTCGGGCTGCGGGTCGCGGTTGTCCGGCGGCCGGCACTTGAGAATGTTGGCGATGTACACGTCCTCGCGCGTTTTGCCCATCGCCTCGATCATCTTGGTCAGCAACTGCCCGGCGCGCCCGACAAACGGCCGACCCTGCCGATCTTCGTCGGCCCCGGGCGCTTCGCCGATGAACATCAACTCGGCCTTGGGATTGCCCTCGCCGAAGACGATGTGCTGACGGCCGCCGGCCAGCTTGCAGCGTCGGCAATCGCCCAGCGCGGCGCGCACCGCTTCGAGCGATGCGGGCGCGGCGATGGTGTGGTCGCCTTGCGGGCGGAGATCGTCGGCGGGCGGTTGTTCCATGATGCGCATCCTCGGTTTGGGGCGGGCCTGCGCCAGGGCGACGAGCTTCTCCTCGCGCACCGACAGCCGCCGGCCAAGCGAGCGCATGGCCTGCACCGATCGCACGAGATCGTCGAGCGTGGCGATTAAATCGCCCTGTGGTTCGTCCGTCATTGTTTTCACCCGCCGCACACAATGAACAATACTATAATCAACATACCATAGGTCGCCGCGCCGGTCACGGCAAGGGGCCGCGCCGTTCAAACGACACCCACGAATAACAAAAGGTTGCCTTCTATGCCCGAAAAATGAAGATTTGGCAAGACCGACAATCAGGGCTTGTTGCCGGGTGGACGGCCGTTGAGGTAGGCGGTCATAAAAAAGATCGGCTCATCACCGATGTAAAACCGCGTATCATAAGCCCCGAGATAATCGAACTCGCCGTTTCCCACACCATTAGCGATGCCCATGGAATAATCGGGAAATGTTACCGCCAGATCAAGGATTCCATCCATATCGGGATCGATTAAAAACGCGAAATGGGCAAGTCTCTCGGAATTCGTTTGCACCGCCGCCTGAAACGTGCCGTCGCCATTGCCCGGCAAAACCATAAAATCGGTATCCGAGCCGTTGGGCATACAAGCGAAAACGTCCAAATGTCCGTCGTTGTTAACATCGCTTACATCGGCGCTCGAAAAATAGCCGACCGTCACCAGAGACGTCCCCGCCTGAAATGTCCCATCGCCTTGGCCCAAATATATTTTGAACTCTCCCACCATACATCCGGCAATCAGCAAATCCGGGTAGGCATCATTATTGAAATCGGCAAATAAGGACACTGAAAATGAATCGATATCATCCAATTGGGCGGCCTGCACAAAATTGCCCACACCGTCATTTAGAAACGTGCGCAAGGTTGCACTTGAACCATTATGATGCAATTCGAAGTCCGGCGCGCCATCATGATTCAAGTCGGCGACTGCAAGCAAGGTTGCACTTTCCAGCAAATTTTCATGGCTGACCGGCGGCTGGAACGAGCCGCTGCCGTCGTTATAGAAAATCCGGACACCTCCGATATCATAGTCCACAACGATCAAATCCAAATGACCGTCGCCGTTGAAATCGGCCAAGGCAAAATCATACGGTGAAGTGCAATCCGTCGATTGCCATCCGAGTTCAAATTCACCATTGCCTTTTCCGAAGAAGGCGCGGATCAACGGTACGTCCCGGGAAAGGCCGACCATATCCTGCCAGCCGTCGCCGTTGATGTCGCCGACGGCCACATCGCCCGCCTCATCGCCGACGTTGAAACGCTCGACGCCGCGAGATCGGAAGAGCACACGTCTGAACTCCAGTCACCGAATACGATC
>CALBTQ010000497.1 GCA_937967875.1 uncultured Pseudomonadota bacterium | reverse complement strand
TCGTATTCGGTGACTGGAGTTCAGACGTGTGCTCTTCCGATCTCAAACCTGTGGGGCGGCCTGCACGTGTCTGAAGGCTATACATCCGTCTCTTATAAAGGATGGACGTATTACAACGGGATGAGCGTTTCCTTCTACGATCCGGATGACGCCGCCGGGTGGGAAGATCCGGTCGAGGAAAGCGATAATTGCGCACGCTACTACTACGAGTATCCCAGCACGACTAATTACTACTATCAAAACGGCGGCACGGTGACGGTGAACGGTGCGAACGTTTCGCCGATTCACCTGACGCCCACCGCCTATGAATATGGTTATTATTATACGGCAGATTACGATCCGGCGGGAGTGAGCAACCTGTATGATACCGGCGATTCGCTTTCCTTTTCCACCGCCGGGCAAAGTGAGATTCCGACGTTCTCCGGTTCGTTGACGGCGCCGATGATGATGGAAGTTACGCAACCGGCGAATTTCATCAGCCTGACCAGTCTGCCAAGTTCCTCGATGACCTTCGCTTGGGAAGCGGGCGGCGCCGACAGCGTCACGGTCATGGTGTCGACCATGGCCGGCGATTACGACACGATGACCATCGTCTGCACGGCCGATGACGGCGACGGCAGCCTGACCATCCCCGGTTCGCTGATGGAGGATCTGTACGACGATCCGTACTCGTTGACCGCTTCGGTGACGCGCTACCGTCGCCAGCGCTTTTCGAACGACGGCAAGGATTTCGATTTTTCGATTGCCGCCGGGCGGACGCGTACGATGGTTTTTCTCGACGAATAGGGCGCGGCGTTACGCGAGATCGAGGTTGGCGAACGCGGCGCCGAGCCGTTCGCGCTCTTCGTCGGTGAGGGACCGCAACGGGCCACGCACGCCGCCGACGTTCATTCCCCGTAAGGCCAACACCGCTTTATAACCGGCGGGAGTCGGACCGATCTTGAGCACATCCAACAGGGAATTCAACTTCGCCTGCGCCGCCTGCGCGGTAGGCAGGTTGCCGGCGGCAAACGCCCGCACGACCGCGACGACCGCCTCGGGAAACGCCGTGCTCGCCGCCGAAACGCCGCCCACGCAACCGACGGCCAGGCCCGGCAGCAGCACGCTGTCGCTGCCGACGAGCACGGAAAAACGGTCGTCGGCGAAGGTGAGAAATTTTTGGAGCAGCACCAGATCCTTGGCGCTGTCCTTAATGCCGGCCACATTGTCGGTCTGCGCCAGAACGTCGGCGACTATTGCCGGGGTGATTGGATTTCGCGTGTTGCCCGGAATGTTGTACAGGTACACCGGCAGGCTGGGCACGGCCGCCGCGACGGTCGTGAAGTGGCGCACCATGGCGAGACGATCCGCCGCGAAATAGTAGGGCGCCAACACCGCGACTCCGTCGGCTCCCGCCTGTTGCGCGTGCGCAGCCAATGACGCCGTTTCCTTGGTGGAGGCGCTGCCGACCTGCACCAGGATTTTCACCCGCTGCCCGACGGCGGCAATCACCTCTTCGGTGAGCGTCCGGCGCTCAGGTTCGCTCAAAAGAATGCCTTCGCCGGTGGTGCCGCCGACGAACAAGGCGTCGATGCCGCGGTCGGCCAGCCAATTGGCGAGTCGGTGCGTCATGGCGACGTCGAGTTGTCCTTGATCGTTCCACGGAGTGACCATGGCG
This sequence comes from uncultured Pseudomonadota bacterium, assembly GCA_937967875.1. Taxonomy (GTDB): domain Bacteria; phylum Lernaellota; class Lernaellaia; order Lernaellales; family Lernaellaceae; genus CALBTQ01. The sequence goes on along the minus strand of CALBTQ010000497.1, from coordinate 1,108 downwards.
CAAACGGTGCCGGTAATACTCATGCTGTAAATTCCTTTCCCAAGACTTTGGGGTTGACCAGACGATCGGGGCGACCGCCGCGCAAAACGGCGACCACGTTTCTCGCCGATTGGAGTGCTGTGCGCAGCACCGCCTCAAGCGTGTTGCCGCCCAGGTGCGGGGTGAGAATGACGTTTTGCATTTCGAGTAGTGGGCTGCCGGTCGGCGGTTCATTCGCAAAAACGTCCAGCGCTGCGCCGGACAATTTCCCGCCGGTCAGCGCCGCGGCCAGCGCCGCTTCATCGACCAGTTCGCCGCGGGCGGTGTTGATGAGCACCGCGTCCTTTTTCATCGCCGCGAGTCTGTCGGCGTTGATGATGTTTTCGGTTTGCGCGGTGACCGGGCAGTGCAGCGAAACGATGTCGCTGGTCGCCAGCAGCGTCGCCAGATCGACCGTGTCGATACCGATTTCACGGCAGGCGGCTTGCTCGACAAACGGATCGTACACCTGCACGCGCATGCCGAAAGCCAGAGCGCGCTTGGCGACTTCGCGACCGATAGCGCCCAGGCCGATCAACCCGAGCACGCGGCCGGTCAGTTCGCGGCCGGTCACTCGGCTCCATGAGCCGTTGCGCACCCGGCGATCGTGCAGCGGAATGGCGCGCGCCTGGGCGAGCATCAAGGCCAGCGTGTGGTCGGCCACCGAAGCGGCGTTGGCGCCCGGCGTGTTGGTGACCGCGACTCCGCGGCGGGTGGCGGCGGCCACGTCGATCCGGTCAAGACCGACGCCGTTCATCGACACGATGCGCAGTCGATCCGCCGCCGACAACGTCTCGTCGGTGACTTGATCCATGCCGACAATCACCGCGTCGAAGCCGGGCAGGCGCTCGGCCAATTCCGCGCCGGTGAGCGCGCGATCGAATCCCGACGATTCTTCCTCGATACCGGCGGCGCGCAACACTTCATGATGCTCGCCGTCGTAGCGTTGAAACGAACGGGCGCAAATCAGAACACGAAACGACATCTTACACCTCGATGCGCACATGCTTGACGCGCAGATGTTCGTCCAGGGCATGCCGCGACAATTCGAAGCCCAGCCCGCCGCTGGCTTTCCAGCCGGAGTAGGGCG
>CALBTQ010000496.1 GCA_937967875.1 uncultured Pseudomonadota bacterium | reverse complement strand
CGAGTTCGTATTCGGTGACTGGAGTTCAGACGTGTGCTCTTCCGATCTGCCCCACCGTTTTTCGCCCAGTTCGAACGAAAACCAATCGGCGCGGTGCAAAAACTCGTTGGGTTCGACCTCGAGATCCACGCCTTGCGCGTCGATCCCCCGCGCGCGCAGATGATGCACCAGCGCCGCATTTTCGCCGCAGCCCAGATCCAACACCGGCGCGGTCAGCTCGGCGACGGTCACGCCGAGCATCCGCAGTTGCAGCTCCGGTGTGTACAGGCTGCACACCGGCTCACTGTAGACGAACGCCGCGCTGCCGTTGGTTTCGACCAAGGAACGCACGATCGCGGCCAGGGCCGCGCGGTATTCGCTAAGCAGCCGTTGCGCTTCCGCCGCGACCGCCGCGACCGTCGGCGCGTTGAACAGCGCGTTGGCCAAGGCGTTGAGCGTTTGCGCGTGCAGCAGGTGCAGCGCGCGTATCTGCATCGACTCGAACAACAGATACTGATTGCGCAGGCGCAGGTACCGCAGCGCGCGCGCCGTGAACGCGTTGATCGCCGCCGCGCGCCCGGCCTCGTCGGTCAGCAGATGCGGCAGCGCCTCGCGTTGGGCGTACAGCGCGGCGAGCGGATCCTCCTCCGGCGCGGCGACCGCGGTCGATTGATCGAGCCGGCGCAGCGGCAGCGCATCCAGCGGCGCCAGCCAGGCCCGCGCGAAATCGGCAATCAGCGTCTGAACGTTCATGGCGTGCGCGCCGTCCTTTCCGCAAGAGTTTTCGTGCGGTATCGGAGCATGCTTTGCGGCAAAAAGCAATTATCGGTCGCTGATGAAGAGTTGGATTTTATAATAAATTTGTCGCCGACCGCCGACTTGAATGAAAGCCGTCGGCATACTATAAAAAAGGGGTAATTCGACGCGTTGTCGTTCAGATCTCCCTTCGAGCGGAACAAAGCGTTTTCTCCTATTGAACTTTAGTAGCGAAAGCCGCAGCCGGGGCCGATAAAGCCCGCTTTTGAATCGGTAAGACTTATTGTCTTGTAGATATAATTATCCAAGCGATTATTCGGTAAATGGGGAGGTAATCATGTATTTAAAATATGCATATCAAAAATTATTGATTCCGGCGGTTCTCCTGCTGTGTTTGGGCGTTGGGTCGGCCTGCATGCCGGGAGATTCATCATCCAAGTCTCGCAAAAAGGCAGATTTTTATTCGGCCGGGTTTTCGCGAGCGGACAACCTTCCCGAGCGGAGTTCGGCGCGATCGCAGGCGCCAACCATCTCTCCGGGCATGGAACTGATCGGCTTGTCTTCTTTGATGGCGATACCCTTTATCCACGGAGGGATTGAAGTAACCACGAACGAATGGCAATGGATGACGTCTTTATTGTGGACCGCCGACAATATGCATCTTTGCGGCGGTACGTTGATACAATCCGACTATGTTCTTACGGCGGCGCATTGCTTGAAGCTTTCCGACAATCCGTCCGATTATTATGTTTCCGTCGGCTTGCTCGATCTTTCCAACTTATCGACTTATGGAGAAAAAATCCGTGTCGAAAAAATATTCGTTCACGGGGATTACAACCGTTATACCAAAGACAACGACATTGCTCTTTTGAAGCTGTCGCGGAAATCCAAGAAAAAGACTATCGATGGTTTTTGGGCTCCGGATGAAAAAAATTCGATCATTATCAAAAAAAATGCAACGATTATCGGTTGGGGGAAAACGGAAAGTGGCGTTCTTTCGAAAAAATTAAGAAAAGCGGAAATCACGATCGTAGCGGCGAACGTTTGTCGAGAGACGT
>CALBTQ010000495.1 GCA_937967875.1 uncultured Pseudomonadota bacterium | reverse complement strand
CCACCGAGATCTACACTCTTTCCCTACACGACGCTCTTCCGATCTTTCCGGCCGCGTACCGCCGCATGTGCAAAGCGTGCCCGGCGGTTTGCAATGGACCGCAGGACCGATCGACGCGGAGCTGTCTGTACCCGCCTCGCCGTTCAACACGCCGCTGCTGCGTTTCCGGCTGACGACCGACGATCCGGCCGCGTTCAAAGAGGCCGCGCTGGTCTGGCGCGACGATGCGGGCCACGAGCACCGCGCCATGTTCGACGTGCTCGACGACGACCGACCGTACGACTACGCCTTGCCGCTGGCGGTCGATCCGCGCTGGGCGCGAACGGACCTGCCGGCGGCTCTGCGCCTGCATCTGCCCTTCCGGCGGGGGAAAATCGTCTTTACGGAATGATCTCGCGGTGCAGTTTGTACGAGCCGATCCAGTTCTGCAGGCTCATCAACGGCGTGCCGTTTTCGTAGCGAATCTCAATGTACGGCCGCAGGTGCGACTTGCCGAGGTTGGCCACGTCGAGACTGACGATGTTCGACCACGAACCGGTGTTGTAATACTCGCCGTGCTCGCCCACCTTGCGGTAATCGATCTTGTGGCTGTGGCTGAACACGACCGACCGGTAACGCGTTTTCGACAGAATATCCGACGCGGTTTTAAACAGCGGCTTATGGTTCATCGCGTTGGCGATACGCTGCGGCGACAGGCGAAATTCCCGCCGCCGATAGCGGTCGCGCGAAATGCGGTTGCGCATCCAGAAACGGAGAATCCCGCCCGCCAGCCGCCAGAAAAAGCGGTTGTCGTTCCAGAACGCCCAGCGCAGGTAGTAACGGAACGGCATCACCTTGTCGATGTAATGCCGGTACAGCTTCATCGGATTGAGGAACTGGATAATGAACAGACTGCCCCACGGCAGCTTGAGCACGGGCACGCCGTCGTTGTCGCGCCGCGTGAAGTTGTTCATGTCGAAGCTGTGGATGAACTCATACTGATGCCCGTGGGTGACGAAGATATCGTCGATCACGTACGCCTGCTCGAAGCGGATCGGCTTGTCGAGCCGGCGGCGGATTTCCTCCTGCACGCGGGCGAACAGCAGCGCGGCGTCGTGGTTGCCCACGATCAGGATCAACCGGTTCTTCGCCTGCGCGCAAAAGGCCTTGAGCGCGTCGAACACCGCCGCGTGCCCGTCGATGATGCGCCGCATCTGCCGCACCGCCACTTCTTCGGTGATGCGTTCGTGCGGGCCGTCTTCCACGTCCAGCAGCAAATTGAAAAAATCGCCGTTGACCACCAATTCGACCTGATGGTCGGCGTAGGCCGGTCCGCCGTGATGTTCGATGAACTCGATGAGGATGTCGTCGTCGAAAAAATCTTCCAACAGGTTGCGGCTGCCGTCGGCCATGTGCGCCCCGGCGCTTAGATGCAGATCGCTGATAATGAGCTTCAGTTTCTTCATGCTAACGCCGCGCGATCACCTCTTTGCCCATGTAGGGAACGAGCTTGGCCGGCACGCGCACCGTGCCGTCGGCCTGCTGATGATTTTCCAACACGGCGATGATCGCCCGGCTGACCGCGACCGCCGTGCCGTTGAGCGTGTGCACGAACACCGGTTTGCCGCCGCCGATCTTGGTGCGGATGTTCAACCGCCGCGCCTGATAATCGGTGCAGTTGCTGGTGGAGGTCACCTCGCCGTACTCGCCGCATTCGCCGCGCCCGGGCATCCAGGCTTCGATGTCGAACTTGCGATAGGCCGGTGCGCCCAGATCGCCGGTGCAGATGTCCACCACGCGGTAGGGCACTTCGAAATCGCCGAACAGCCGCTCCTCAACCGCGAGCATCTTGTCGTGAATCGCCGCGGACTGTTCGGGCGTCGTGTAGGCGAACATCTCGACCTTGGTGAACTGGTGTACGCGATACAGCCCGCGGCTGGTGCGGCCGTACGCGCCCGCCTCGGTGCGAAAGCAGTGGCTGACGCCGCCCAGCAGCATCGGCAATTCCTTTTCGTCGATCATCTCGTTGGCCAGCATGCCGCCCAGCGTGATTTCCGCCGTGGCGATCAGCGCGAGATCCTGATTGGCGATCGAATAAATCTGCGTTTCCTCGCCGCGCGGATTGAAGCCGATGCCTTCCAAAATCGCCGGTCGCGCCAGGTCGGGCGTGATGTGCGGCACGAAGCCCTCGCCCATCAGCACTTCCAGCGCGTAGCGCACCATGGCCATTTCCAGCAGCACCGCGTCGCCCTTGAGGAAATAGAAATTCGCGCCCGCGACCTTGGTGCCCTTTTCGAAATCGATGATGTCCAGGGCCTGGCCGAGCTCGACGTGATCCTTCGGCGTAAAATCGAATTGGCGCGGCTCGCCCACGCGGCGCAGCTCGCGGTTCTCCTCCTCGGTTTTGCCGATCGGCGAATCCGGATGCGTCATGTTGGGGATCGTGCGCAGCACGTCGTTGAGCGTGCTTTCCACGTCTTTGGTCGCCGCCTCGGCCGCGGCGATGCGCCCCTTGAGCTCGCGCCCCTCGGCGATCAGTTCCTGCCGCCGGTCGGGCTCCATCTTGCCCTTCATCGAGTTGGCGATTTCATTGGCGCGGCGGCGCAGATCGTCGGCCTCGGTGACCTTCGCGCGGCGCGTTTCGGCCAGTTCCCGCAGGTTGCTCAAATCGATGGCGACGTTGCGGTCGGCGGCGTTTTTGGCTACTTCGTCCAGGTTCTGCAACACGAAATTAAGATCCAACATGAGCCGATTCCTTTATCGTCTGATATGCGCCAAGCACTCTATCAGGCTTGGCCCGATGGGAGCAAGATCGGATTATTTCATTTATCGGCGCCCCGGCGGCGCAGACGGTCGAGGCGATGCCGCAACTCGGCGCGCGTTTCCGGCTCATCGTGGCGCGGATCGTCCAGCAAGCGCTCGACCAGCGCGGCGGCGCGCGCATGATCCTTCGCCCGGTGCTCGCAAAACTTGGCCAATTCGACGCCCGCGAACAAGTCGCCCGCATCGGCGATAGATCGGAAGAGCACACGTCTGAACTCCAGTCACCGAATACGATC
>CALBTQ010000494.1 GCA_937967875.1 uncultured Pseudomonadota bacterium | reverse complement strand
CCAATCCGATCTGGGTGGATTTCGACGGCAACGGCGAGTTCGACGCGCCGGGGCTGTGATCGGCAAGGCCGCTTCGCGGCAAAAGAAGCGACCGATTATCCGTCCAGCACGTTGCGGATTTTCTGCGCGAGGGATTGCGGCGAATACGGCTTGCCGATGAAATGCAGCCCCTCGTTGAGGACGCCGTGGTGCACAATGGCGTCTTCCGTGTACCCCGAGGTGAAGACCACCTTCATCTCCGGATGAATCGGCAACAGCTTTTCCGCCAGTTGTTGGCCGTTCATGCCGGGCATCACCACATCGGTCAGCAGCAGGTCGATTTTATCCGTATATTGTTCGGCAAGCTTCAACGCCACTAACCCATGATCGGCAACCAGGACGCGGTAACCCAACCGCGACAACACTTTATGGGCCAGACCGCGCACGAGATTGTCGTCCTCGACCAGCATGATCGTTTCGTCGCCGGCCGGCATTTCCGACGAGGCGGCCGTTTTCTGCGCCGCCGTTTGCTCTCGACCGGCCAGACTGGGCAAGTAGATTTTAAAAGTTGTGCCGACGCTCTCTTCGGAATAAACCTCGATGTTGCCGCCGGCTTGCTTAATCGCCCCGTAAATCGTCGCCAGCCCCAGTCCCGTGCCGTGGCCGATCGGCTTAGTGGTGAAGAACGGCTCGAACAAGTGCCGTTTGACTTCGTCGCTCATGCCGCAGCCGGTATCGCTGACGGTCAAGCGGACATACCTGCCCGGTTGAATGTTGGTGTGCCGCTGACAGTAGTTTTCGTCGAGATCGACATTGGCGGTTTCAACGATCAACGTACCGCCAGCGGGCATGGCGTCGCGGGCGTTGACGGCCAGATTCACCAAAATCTGCTCGAACTGTCCCGGATCGATCAGCACCGTGCCCAGCACGGAATCGGTAATTATCTTCAATTCGATATCTTCGCCGATCAGTCTGGTCAACATGAGCTGCAGATTGTCGATCAACCGGTTGATGTTGAGTTCCTGCGGCTCGATGAGTTGCTTGCGCGAAAACGCCAGCAGTTGCCGCGTCAGCGAAGTTGCCATGTCCGCGGCCTTGGAAACTTCCGTCAGAGTGGGAATCAACGGATGATCGTCGGCCAAATCCATCGTAGCGAGTTGAACGTTGCCGGAGATGCTCGTCAGCAGATTGTTAAAGTCGTGGGCCACGCCGCCGGCCAGACGCCCCACCGCCTCCATCTTCATCGCCTGCAACAACTGCTCTTCCAACTTGCGGCGTTCCTCTTCGGCCCGCACGCGTTCGGTGATGTCGCGGATATTGAGCACCGCGCTTTTCACGACCGGATCGTGCAGCAAGTTGGCGCCGATCGCCTCGAGGGAAACCCAATGGCCGTCTTTATGTCGATAACGGTATTCGGCGCGACGGATCGAACCGGGAATCAGCATCCCCTCGGCAAAAATCGCGACGACCGACGCCTGGTCGTCAGGATGGACCAGATCGAAGCCGCTTGTGCCGACCAAATCCTCTTCCCGATATCCCAGGATTTTTTCCAATGGGCCATGAACCGAAGTCTGGATGCCGCGTTCATCCATCAAGGTGATGATGTCCATGGAATTTTGCACCAGTAGGCGCAAGCGCTCCTCGCTTTCGGCGATCTTTCGTTCCGCCGCCCTCCGATCAGTAACATCCTGGATGATGGAACCGAACCGGTATCCCTTTTCCGTTTTTATCGGGAAAGCGATTTGCTGAACGATGACATAGGTTCCATCCATCCGGCAAATTTCTTTTTCGACAGATCCTTCAAAGGTGGGTTTGCCGTTCCGCAGCGCTTTGGTGATCAGGTCTTTGTATTTTTCGCGGCCGAGCTCCGTTTGGCCATGGCTTGGCCTGTTTTGCAGCATGACATCCCACAGAAAACGGCCGACCGCCGCGGACTTGGGCATTCCGCTGATTTTTTCCGCGGCCGGGTTCCACTCGACGACGCGGCCTTCCTCGTCGATGATGTTGATCCCGAAATCCGAGTGTTCGATAAACTGGCTGAACATCAATTCGCTCTGGCGAATCTCCTTTTCCGCCCGCTTGCGGTCGGTGATGTCGCGACCGACGACGATCAGACCGCGGCGAGAGCCGTCCTCGTTGAAGGAAGGCACTTTGATGATGTCGAACACCAGCGGCGGACCGTCGGGACGGGGTATCACTTCGTCGCCGCGCGAGATGCCGCCCGCTTGCCAGGCCGCTTCGTCGCTTTGTTCGCAGGTCTGGAATGCCTCGCGATAGAAGGGACTGTACTCGGCCAGTTCGGAGTCCTTTTTGCCGCGATAATCCACATTTTCCAATTGGAACAGGCGCAAGTCGAACTCGTTGGCTTCCAGCCAGCGCCCCTGGCCGTCTTTGAAGCAGACGATATCCGGCATCGAATTGATCAACGTGCGCAAGCGCGCTTCGTTTTCCCGCAAGGCGGCGGCAATGCGCTTGCGTTCGGTGACGTCTTGAATCACCGAATGCAAAACATTATTGCCTTTGATTTCGATGCGGCTGCTGAACACTTCGACATCGCGCACGGATCCGTCGGCCAGGCGATGCTGAAACTCGAAATGAACTCTTTTGTTTTCTTTTGCCCGCTTCATTTCCGCGGCCACTTCGGCGGGCGAGAGCGTGTTGATTTCCTGAATGTGCATTTGCCGCAGTTGTTCGCGCGACCAGCCGTAAAATCCGGCCGCCGAAGCGTTGGCGTCCAGGATCTTTCCCGAGTCCGGGTCCAAAATCAGTTCGATTACCGCATGTTGTTCGAACAGGTTGCGGAACAGCAGCTCACTGTTGCGCACCTCTTCTTCCGCCTTTTTGCGGTCGGTGACATCACGGGCGGAAGTAATGACGGCCTGCACTTTGCCGCGCTCATCCATCTCGGGCATCAACAACCAATCGATCCATATGCCGGTCGGCAATTGAAACTCCGTCCGACCGACTTCCTTGGTGGCGAATACCTTTTGAATGACCGCCTCCCAGCGAGCGCATAAATCCGGAGGAAAACCCAATTCCGCATGCGTTTTGCCCAGGAACTTTTCCGACGGAATGCCGGTTAATTGCCTTGCCATGGGGTTGACGTACAAATGTCGCCCCCGGCGATCGAAGCGCATGATGACATCGCGCGAATTCTCGCTCAGGGCGCGGAACGTTTCCTCGCGCTCGCGCAGATCGACCGTGGCCTGCGCGATCTTCTTTCGCAGTAGATAATTCCAGGTCAGAACGGCCGTCACCAAAGCCGCCAGCACGATCAGGGCCGCAACGATCCGACGCCAGGGGATTTTATTAACCGTCGAAGATCGGAAGAGCACACGTCTGAACTCCAGTCACCGAATACGATCT
>CALBTQ010000493.1 GCA_937967875.1 uncultured Pseudomonadota bacterium | reverse complement strand
AATTCCTATCGCGACGTGAACGTGGCCTTCGCCAACACCGTCAGCAATGTCGCGGTGCACCTGGGCGTGTCCAGCGCGCGGGTGATCGAGTTGGCCAACATGCATCCGCGCGTGAACATCCTGACGCCGGGGCCGGGCGTCGGCGGACACTGCATTCCGATCGACCCGTGGTTTTTAATCGAGACCGCCGGGGGCAAGGCCGAACTGTTGCGGGCCGCGCGCAAGGTCAACGACGAGCGACCGAAGATCATGGCGGCGACGCTGCGCAAGATGATCGGGCGCGTGAAGCACCCGAAGGTGGCCGTGCTGGGCGTCAGCTACAAGGGCGACGTCGACGACACGCGGCTGGCGCCGGCGCTGCCGGTGATCGAGCAGTTGGAAAAACACGGGGTGCAGGTCGCGGTGTACGATCCGCACGTCAAGCTGTTCGGCAAGGACCTGGTCAACCTGGAAGAGGCGTTGCGCAACGCCGATGCGGCGGTGATTCTCGCCGGGCACAGCGACTTCAAGTATCTGGCGCCGGAGCGCGTCGGCGGCCTGATGCGCGCGCGGCGGCTGCTGGACCCGTTCGGCATCGTCGAGCGCGCGGCGTGGGAAGCGGCGGGCTTTGCCGTCGAAACGTTGTAACCGCGTAAGGGCGGGTGCATGCGGGCGACACGCTATGAGCTGATCGAGGAGCGATACCGACGGGCGCTGCGCGTGATCGACGCGGCAGGCGATGCGCTCTTTCGTCCGGCCCGGCACGCGTTCGCGCCGCTCGATCCGCCGAGCGTGCGTTCGCTGTTGGTGCTCATGACCTACGGTCTGGGCGACGCGGTGCTGGCCACCGGCTGCCTGCGCGCGCTGCGCGAAGCCTTCCCGCAGGCGAAAATCGACGCGGTCGTCGGTCCGCGCTCGCGGGAGATCGTCGCGACCTTTCCCTATTTCGACGAACTGATTTTTCTGGACAATCCGCTTTACCGCTTGCTCGACGGGCGTCCGGCCGGTTTCGCCGCCGCGCGCGCGACGCTCGCCGAATTACGCCGCCGGCGCTACGACGTGTGCTTGGACCTGCTGGGCGATCTGCCCAACTGCTGGCTTGCCCGGCGCACCGGCGCGGCCCGCCGTGTGGCGCACGACTCGACGGGCGGCGGTTTTTTCCTCACCGATCCCGTGGAGCGCGATCCGGCGCACCGGCGGCAGAGCGAGGTGATGGCCGAGACGCTCGCGCCCCTGGGCATCGCGCGGGCGCATCCGTTGGAGTTGTTCGTCCGTCCGGAAGACGAGCGGGCCGCCGCGCAGGCCTTGAACGGAACCAGCGACGAGCAGATGGTCGTTAGCCCTCCCGGGGCGTCACTCCCGGCGAACAAATGGCCCGCGGCGCACGCTCCGA
>CALBTQ010000492.1 GCA_937967875.1 uncultured Pseudomonadota bacterium | reverse complement strand
AGGGGCGATAGAGGGTAGCCCGGTGCGTGAGCGCCGGGCAAAAAAGCCCAATTTTCCCCCAAGCCCCGCAGGGGCGGCAGACGAATTAATACTCAAAACGAGAAAATCGACAGTCTCTCAAGTCCGGGGTGACGGAGTGTTCCGTCATTCCGGGCGATGCCCCCGACCAATGCTTTACCTCCTCTTGCCAAAACGGCGCCGCCGGAGCCACTAGACCCTTCAGTCCAGTTTTCGTCCAAAAAATTTTGTCAGCAGAAAACGCCGTGCTGGAAAATCTTGTCGATGGTCTTTTCCATATCAGCGGTCGCTTTTTGAATGCCCAACACCGCTCCCTGCGCCACCAGGCCGTCGAACAGGGCCACCAGCAACACGGCGATGCGCTCCGCATCCAGATCGGCCTGCACGACGCCCTCGCGCTTTCCCTCTTCGAACAGAGCCGCCAGCACCTCGATGCACTGCCGGTAGTAGCTGTTCGTGATATCCAGAATGTCCTTCTCGAACGACTTGCGCCCTTCGGCGATCAGCACGTGAATCAGGCGGCAAATCTGCCGGTACTTGACAAACAACACGGCGAATTTCGGGGCCAGTTCCAGCATGCGCTCGCGCACGGGGCGATCGTTGTGCGCCACCTCTTGCAGCGATTGCAGGAAGACTTCGTATTTCTCGTGCACCAGTTCCTTGAACAGGTCTTCCTTGCTTTTCCAATACCAATAGAACGTGCCCTTGCCCGTTCCGCACGCTTTGACGATCTCGTCGATCGTCGTGGCCGCGTAACCGTTCTGGCTGAACAACTTCAGCGCGCTGGCCAGCAATTCGCGTTTGCGTTTGATCCCACGATGCGTCAGATCGTCGCCGGTGGCTCGTTTCATTCGTCGGCTGTCCTTACTCGACCGGTCAGTCCAGTTTAGTCTCTTCCGTTTTCGTGTCAAGGCGTAAAGGTACACGATTTTGTATCGGTGGTCTATCGGTCAGGCGGGCGGCGGGATGGACGAGGTTTAATTGTACTTGTTCGAACTGATGATACGGTCCAAGCCGAACGGAAAAATGCGGTTGATGCGGAAATTATCCAGCACTTCCTCGGCCTGGGGCAAATAGACCAGTTCGGTTCCGTTGAAGTGGTAAAGCAGATTGCCGCGCGTCTGCACGGGCCCGGTCGCCTGGTACGAGTCGTACATGACGTAGACATATCCGGTTCCGGCGGCGGCGGTCGCGGCCATCATCGGCCACGTGGTCACGTAACCGGCCTCCGGGTAGGTCAGGTCGCGCGGGAACGCAACCTCCTCATACTCGCCGACCTGTGTGTCGGAAACGGTCCATTGCACCATTTGTTCGTAGTACTTTGAGGGCATGCCGACATGCCTTTCGACGACGCCGAAGACCTGCAGCGAATCGTCCGGCATGGCCAGCACCGCGTCGGCCCGCCGCAATGAAGCCTCCCGGCATCCTTGCCAGCCGAGGTCGTTCTCATACCGGCAGAACCGGCTCGTGTAATTGTAGGCGTCATCGGAGTGGTAAACATTCACCAGCGCCCAGAAGCCGTCCGAAACCAATTGGAACTCGAAGAAAACCGTATAATACGGATCGACGGCGCCGAACTCGGCCGGCACGGATAGCTCCTGCCATTCGTCCTCGCGCGTCAGCCGGTAATAAATCAGCGCGTTGGTTTTGTCATAGACGACCGCTCGTCCGTCGGAGAGGATTTTAAAAGGAGATCCGGTAAATTTGATTTCCGGCAAATCCAGGTTCGTTACGCTCGTCCCGTCGATTATTTTCAATTGACAATATCCGGTCGTCATATCGCCGTCGCAGAAAACATACTCATCCTCACTATAGTTGAACGGCTGGTGGACCATCAGATGATTTTCCGGAAAAGCGACAACAATCTCCCAATCCAATCCGGAATTGAATCGGTATAAATTCCATGAATAGCTTGATTTGTCGGGAACTTCTAATTGCGCTATCCCCTGATACCGCGATGTGAACAACAACCTGGCAAATTCAAGCAATGCCGGCGGATCCGGGTGCGCCAAGTTACTCGATTGAACCGCTGTTCCCGCCGACACTTCCCAACCGGCAAATGGATATGGGACTTCATCGGAAGCCCATACAGGCTGAAGAAATAGTTCCACATCCTCATTGACATCGTACGCTTCGTAGACCGGCCAGGCAGTCGTCAACTCAGAATTCAGTTGAATTAATTCATCGCCTCGTTCACCCTGCGCAGGGCTGCACGCAACCGCCAGCACCAGAAGCAGCAACGCCGGGACTAATTTGCTTGTATGCCGCATCACACACCTCCGATCGTTTTAACGGAAGAACAGATAATTAT
>CALBTQ010000491.1 GCA_937967875.1 uncultured Pseudomonadota bacterium | reverse complement strand
CCCTTGGCCAGGTGAAAATAATAAAGCACGTGCAGGTGCGAGAAGCCGTCCACGTCCTTGAGGCCGGCGGCGTAGGCGGGAAAAATTTCGATTTCGCCCTCGACGCCCTTGGCGAAGCACGGCTGAATCGGCGTGCCCTGCGGTTGCTTGTGCGGCGAACGAACGATGCCGATGGGCGTCAGCGTGATCGAATCCATCGCGACCTCCTTAAACGAAACGGACGCAAATGTTTTACCATCCGCGTCCGCATCGTTCAAAGGGAGAATCAGCCGGCGAGCGCTTCCTGAATTTTCGCCAGGAACTGTTGCTCAGGCGCCGCGCCGACCACGTCCCACTTGTCGTTGATCACGGTTTTGGGCACGCCCTGCACGTCGTACTTTTGCGCGAGGAACGGGAACTCGCTGATTTCGACCATGTCGCCGACGATGTTTTCGTTGATCATGGCGAATTTGTGCGCGGTGCGCACGGCGCGCGGGCAGTAGGGGCAGGTCGGCGAGACCATCACCTGCAGACGCACCGGTTTATCGATCTTCTGCAGCGCGGCGACGATCTCGGCGGGCAGGCCCGGATCGCGGCGGCCCACGTCGATGATGTCCTCGACCAGCGTGGCGAACTCGTACCCGGCCGGCACGCCGTACAAGCGGATGCCGTAGTCGCGCTCGCCCATCACCACCAGCGCCGGGATCTTGTCGATGTTGTATTGCTCGGCGACCTGCTTGTCGGTGACGAAGTCGTAGGTTTCGAGTTTGATCTTATCCGACAAGCCGGCCAGCTCGGTGACCAGCTCACGGGTGATCTGGCAATATTCGCACTCGAACTCCTGGGTGAAAAACAGCAGCTTCACCTCGTGGGGCAGTTGCGCGAACGCGTCCTGAAGTTGTTTGGCGTCTTTTTCTTTGAGCAGTCCCATAACCGGTCCTCCTTACAAATGTCCATGTTGGGTCAGGTAATCGTAGGCCGACAGCGCCGCCTTGGCGCCCTCGCCCGCCGAAATGACGATCTGTTTGAACGGCACCGTGGTCACGTCGCCGGCCCCAAACAGGCCGGGCACGCTGGTGCGGCAGTGACAATCGACGATCAGTTCGTTGTGCGCGTTGAGCTCGGCCAGTTCCCCCAGCGGCTCGCTGTTGGGCAGCAGGCCGATTTCGACGAAGATGCCGTCGACCGCCAACCGTTTTTCCTCGCCGGTTTTGCGATACTTGACGCGCACCGCGTTCACGCGCGCTTCGCCCTCGACGGCGACGACCTGGTGCTCGTCGAGATAGGTCGCCTTGTCGCCGAAACGATCCAGCGACTTGCGCATCACTTCGTCGGCCTGCCACCCGGGCGCGAAGTTGACCAGCGTCACCGCGGCGCCGACCTTGAGCAAGTCCAGCGCGGCGGTGAAGGCGCTGTTGCCGCCGCCGGCGACGACCACAGTTTTCTCTTTGTAGAACGGCGCGTCGCAGGTGGCGCAGTAGGCCACGCCTTTGCCGACGAACTCCTTTTCGCCGGGCACGTTCAGCGGGCGGTCGCGCTTGCCGGTGGCGATGATCAACGTGCGGCCGCGAAAGCCTTGGCCGTCTTCGAGCGTGGCGACGAACAACTCGCCGCGTTTCTCGATCGTCGTCACGTTTTGGTCCAGCGCGATGGGCACGTCGAACTGCTCGACCTGCTCGCGGAACTTCTGCGTCAACTCCTTGCCGGTGATCGTCTGGAAGCCCATGTAGTTTTCGATTTCCGAGTTCCAGCCCATCTGGCCGCCCACGTCCTTGGCCAGCATGGCCACCCGCATGGTTTTGCGCGCGGCGTAAACCACGGCGGTCATCGCCGCCGGACCGCCGCCGACGATCAGCAGGTCGTACACCGTGCCTGGGTCGGGCGGCGTCGCCTGCGACAAGGTGGTGGACAGATCGAACGAAAATCCCGGCAGATCCATGGGGCCTCTCCTGTGTGCGCCGTCGGCGATGTTGCTTATTCGCTAAAAAGTAAACACTTGATAGCCGCGGTCAAGGTACGCGCTCATGCTCGGGTGGCCCGCCATGTCGTTGCCCAGCGGCAGGCCCTGCTCCTTGGCGCTGTCCAGCGAACCCATCTTGTTCGCGCAGGCCTGGCAAACCGCGCCGATCAGGTTCGCTTCCTTGGCCTTGCGATACAGCGGGGCGAAGGGCGCGTCCGGATTCTCGTGAAATTCTTTGACCAATTTGGTCGCCGAACCTTCGATGACGATCGTGGCTTCCCAGCCCTTGTCGCGCAGGTCAAAGGCGTTGAGCAGCACGTGCACGAAGCACATCGGTTCCCCATTGAACGCAAAAAGCGCAGCTTTCATGACGGTTCCTCCATCGGCAATATAAGGCTTGTGTCAAGGGCTAGCGGTCGCGCCCGTAGTCGTCTTCGAGCCGGACAATGTCGTCCTCACCGAAGTATTCGCCGCGCTGCACTTCGATGAAGACCAGCGGTTCGGCGCCCGTGTTGTGGATGCGGTGCGCCGCGCCGGTGGGGATGTCCACCGCGTCGCCGGGCGCGACGGCGATCTGCTCGTCGCCGCGCGTCACCACGCCCGTGCCGCGCACGATGTACCAATGCTCGAGGCGTCGGCGGTGGTATTGCAGGCTCAGGCGCGCGCCGGGCAGCACGTAAATTTGCTTGACCTTGTGGTCGGCCTCATCGGCCAGTACGCGATAGCCGCCCCAGGGACGGCGGTCTTCCCGCTCGGCATCGGACATCCACGGTCTCCCGTCGTTTTGACGATTATTTTTCGATGATGTTCATTATAAGGCCGGCCGGCGAGAAAATCCAGCGCCGAGGAAAAGTCGGAAAAAGGGTAAAAAAAGGGGCCGTGATGGGGTTTTGGGGGGGAAGGATCACGGCCCGCAAAAAGGATGATGGTCAGGCGTACCCGTCACCGTTTCGGAATTTTCTCGTAATCTTGCTTGAAACGATCGATCCCGATACTGGTGAGGGGGTGGGAAAACAATTGTTTGAGCACCTTAAACGGCACCGTCGCAATGTCCGCACCGATTAACGCCGCGTCGAGCACGTGCAGCGGATGCCGCACGCTGGCTACGATGATTTCCGTATCGTAGCCATAGTTATCGAGAATGGTTTTGATCTGTTCGATCAATTCCATGCCCTCGGTACTGATGTCGTCCAGCCGCCCGACGAACGGGCTGACGTACGCCGCGCCGGCCTTGGCCGCCAGCAGCGCCTGCGTCGCCGAGAAAATCAGCGTGACGTTGCAGGCGATGTCCTCGTCGGCCAGCGTGCGCACGGCGACCATGCCCTGCTCGGTCATCGGAATTTTCACCACGACGTTGTCGGCGATCTTGGCCAGTTCGCGCGCCTCGGCGATCATGCCTTCGGCGTCGTCGCTGATCACCTCGAGGCTGATCGGCCCGCTCACGATCTGGGTGATCTTGGGCGCCAGTTCCTCGAAAGTCATGCCGGTCTTGGCGATCAACGAGGGGTTGGTGGTCACGCCGTCGACCAGGCCCATGGCCACGCCCTGCTTGAGTTCGTTGAGGTCGGCGGTATCCAAAAAGAGTTTCACTCTTTCGCTCCTAGTATTTGTACCCGGTGGAAATGAAGAAGGCGGTTTCGGCGAAAATCGACAGCTCCAGGTTGAAAAACACATTGGGCGTCACGTAATAGTCGCAGCCGATGAACGCGCCCCAGTCCATGTCGGTAACCATGTCGTTGTCCACGCCGTCGAAGTGGACCAGCATGTGATCATATTTCACGCCGCCGTAAGGGGTCAGGCTGCGCATGACGTAAGCGAACACCAGGGCCACCTGCACTTCCTGCATCTTGGCGTCGATGTCGTCGTCGCGCGTGAGCAACTCGGCGTACTGCGCGTCCAGCGTGATGTTCAACGGGCTCGACCAGGTCAGGGGGAACAACTGCGGCTTGATGCCCGCACCGTACATCGTGCCCAGCGTGCCCTCGAACTCGCCGTCGTCCTGCTGCAGATCGCCCATGCCGATCAGGCCGTAAACGTCCAGGTAACGGATCGGCGCGACGTCGCCCTTGACCAGAAAACGACTGGAAACCATCTCGTCGTCGAGGTCGTCATTTTCGATCGTGTACACGTCGCGCTGCGTGAAACTCACCCCGGCGCTCAGCGAAAACGACGGCCCGATGTTATACGAAAGCCCGCCCACGCCCAGAGCGAATGCCGAAACACTCGTGCCCAGCAGCGTGATACAGCAAATGGCTATAATTATTGTAACTTTGTTCCACATGTTGATACTCAAGGAAATAACGACCACTATATGTAGACATTTCCTTCTATAAAACCGGGAGCGGATTGTCAAGATTTTTAAAAGATTTTTGCTAAATAAATGATTTTTAAGCGAAATCGGTGTTGAGAATTTCTACAATAAGCGGTTGGGTTTGGCCGATTCGAGGTAATTGATCAGCAAGGTCGTGCGATGCCGCGCGGCGTCGTTCTCCACCGCCCGCGCCAGCGCCCGGCGCGAACCACACACCACGACCAGCTTTTTCCCGCGGGTAATGGCCGTATACAGCAGGTTGCGCGCCAGCAAAATGAAGTGCTGCGTGTGCAGCGGCACGACCACGCACGGGTACCCGCTGCCCTTCGACTTATGAATGTACACCGCGTACGCGTGCACCAGACCGGCCAGCTCGCCCACGCGCGCGCTCACCATCCGGCCGTCGAAATCCACGACGGTGCACTTGTGCGCGTCATCGACGCGCGCGG
>CALBTQ010000490.1 GCA_937967875.1 uncultured Pseudomonadota bacterium | reverse complement strand
GCCGTCGGCTACGACGACGATGACGATGATGACGACGACTATTACGACGACGACGCCGGCGACGATGACGACGACAGCACGCCGCCGCCCCCCGAACCGGAAGAGGACATCGACCCGGGTACGCGGCCGCGCATCTGCGACGGCGCGGTGTTCGTGCTCAACGAGCAGGGCGATTTCGTCAGCCGCATCGACATGGTGAGTCTGGACGTCGACACGATCGAAGTCGGCCACGATCCGGTGCTGCTGCGCGCCACGAACGATTGTCGCACGATGGTGACGCTCAATGCCGGCGAAGACACGGTCAGCATCATCGATACGCAATCCAATGAAGTGCAGACCGCCGGTATCCGACCGGATCTGAACGCCCTGGTGCTTTCGCCCGACAATCATTACGCGCTGGCCTTCCACCAATTTGTCGCCAACGGCGGCAGCCACGGCTACGGAGAAATTTCGATCGTCGACCTGACGACGCGCGCGGTGCGTTCGCTGGCCATCGGCTTTCCGCCGGACCAGGCGGTCGTCACGCCGGACAACAAAGCGCTGCTGGCCTCGGAAACGACGCTGGCGATCGTCGATCTGACCGACGGCGGATTTTCGACCGTGGACATGGGCTTGGATCTAAATGCCGGGCAGGTGTTGAAAAAGGTGATGGTCACGGCCGATGCGGCGTACGCCTTTTTGCTGGCCGAAGCGTCCACCGCGCTCAAGGCGCTGGATTTGTCGAACATGACGGTCGCCGACATCGAGCTGGAATGCTACCCCACCGATTTGGATGTGGCGGAAAACGGCGACGTCTCGCTGGCGCTGTGCCGGCAGGACGGTCACATTTTCGTGATCGACAACCGGACGTTGAATTTCGTGGTCTACGAAACGGAGGAGGTCGTCGGCTCCGGCGAACTGGCGTCCGACGGCGCGCTGGCCTTGTTGTTCACCAACGCCGAGGCCATCGAGCGCGTGCATGTGTTCGATCCCGCCGACGGTTCGCTGACCACGCTGCCGACCTACAAACCGCTGATCGGCGCGGCGATCGCCCCGCAGGACCGCACGGCGATCCTGTTTCACTATGGCGGCGACTTTGAGCCGATAGACGATTTCGACGCCTACCTGGACACGCGCGAAGCCTTCTCGATCATGAATCTTACCGACATGCGCATCAACACGATCGAGGTGCCGCAAACGCCGCTGTTGGTTTCCTTCGACGAACAGGGCCGCAACGGCATCATTCCCTTGCCCGACTATCGCCAGGTGGCGCTGGCGCATTTGGACGGCGGTTTGGCCGATGTGATCGCCATGCCCAGCACGCCGCTGGAAGTGGGATTGCTCGCCGATTTGAACCTCGGATTCGTTTTGCAGGATCACTCCCTGGGCCGCATCAGTTTCGTGGATGTGGAAACGCTGGAAGTGCGGACCATCACCGGGTTCCTGCTCAACGGCGGCATTGGACAGTAGGGAGGGACGGCCATGAAACGCAAACTCATGATCGCGATTTTGGTGTCGATGTTGCTGCCGCTGCTGGGCGCGTGCGAACCCTGGAACGATGCCTGGGACGAGTTGTTCGGCGAGGATGAAAAGGAAGAGCGTCATCGGCAGCCGTACCAGGACATTCCCGCTTTTACCAACGGCCGCTACGGTCTGTTGATCGACCCCTATGACGGTTCGGTGGACCGCGTCGATCCGGCGGGCAAGAGCCGCGTGTCGATTCCCACCTCGCCGGATCCCAAACACGCGGCGGTGATCGACGACGGCGCCGCCTTTGCCGTACTCGACAACGTGCAGCACATAGTGCGCATCATCGACGTCGCCGCGGCGCGCGTGACCAAAACCATCGCGGTCGGCGAAGCGGTCAATCGGCTGATCGCCAATCCGTACGGCGGCTATCTGCTGGCGATTTACGACCCGGCGGCCGGCGAGGTCGATTTCGGCGAAAGCGGCATGATCAACTATTACAAACTCGACATCCTCGACCTGGCGTCGTTGGAGCGCCAAACCGTCTCCATCGATTTCACACCCGACAACATCATCTTCAATCCGGACGGCCGCACCTGCCTGCTGGGGCGCGACTACCGCCTGGTGCATCTGGAGATGGACACGGTGCAGACCGTCAGCTATCCGCTCTCGCTGGGCCCGGGCGATCCGCGCACGCCCACGCGCATCGCCATCAGCCCGGACGGCGAGTTCGTCATCATCCTGGTGTCCGAAACGCTTGATGTGTACGTCATCGATCTGGTCGGTCAGTCGATCAACATTCTTGATCTGAGCGGCAAGGCCGACGACATTCAGTTCATCCCCGAGACGCGCATCGCCCTGCTGCCCTTGAGCGCAACAGGATCGATCGCCGTGGTCGATCTGGATCAGGCGACGCCCGAGACGATCGATATCGACGCCTTTTTGGAGCGCGTGCTCATCAGCGAAGACGGTCGCTGGGCTGCGTTGTACGGCTTGGGCGAAAGCCGGATCGTCGTGTTGGACCTTGAGGAATTCGAGGCACAACTGTTCCCGCTGGATGTCGCGGTCAACAGCTATCTGGCCGCCCCGGTGGCGTTCGCGCCCGACAACGAGCGCCTGTTGGTCATCGGCTACGGCGAGGTCACCAACGACATCGACATCGTAGACTTGAACACCAACCGCGTCATTCCGCTCGGTTTCGAGGGCGAAATCGCCGATTACGCGTTCAGTGACCGGCAACCGTCGCTGGGCGTGTTGCTGCACAGCGCGCAAAAATTCGTGCGGGTCAATCTGGAGACGCTCGATGCGCAATCATGGCCGATCGGTCAACTGGCCGAGCGGCTGTACTACCTGCCGGAAGTGGAACGCTACATGGTCGATTACGATCATCGCAGCGGTAAATTGTCTTTCATGGGAGATCTGGGTTCCGATTTCTTCTGGATCGCCGATCGCCTCTTCGACCGCTAAGGCCGCCGCTCGGATGCCGGCGCCCGCTTGCTGGGGATTCGCGGAGCGCCGGCATCCCATATTTGACAGGCAATCCCGATTAGTGGTAGCGGTGCGTAACGGTCTCGGCCGTAACGTTTTGGTGCGTCGTCGTCCGGACGGTATTGATTTTCATCAATATTGACAGGGTGTTCGGCGCGCCAAGGCCGTCAATCGCCAGCGAGGTGCGGCGCGATCCGACCATGCGCAAACTGCTGACCGCCATTGCGAAGTTTCTGGGGATGCTCGCGCTGCAAGCGGCGTTGCTGGCGCCGGTCTATTTTTTCCTGATGATCCTCGCCGGTCTGCATTTCGTCTTGCTCGCCTCGCTGATTCTGACGCCCGCGTGGCTGTGGGTCTGGCAACGGCAAAGTCGTTTCTGGACCGTCGCGGTAATCGTTTTCGTCCTGCTGCTGTACGCCATGCCGGCCGCGGCGCTCGTGCCCGCGTACCCGGGGCGGATGGCCTTGGCGTTGGCGGTGATCGCCGGAGGCGCGATTTTGTTGCGCCGGCGGCTGCGGCCGATCGCGATCGCCATGCTCGGTCTCGCCGTGCCGGCCGTTACGCTGGCGCTGACCTACAACGAAATGCAGAACCTGGTCAACGAAAGCGAGATCACCGCCCGCGACCGATCGCTGGCCGGCGTAGGGCGGATGATCGTTCCTTACGAAAAGGCGCCGAATTTTTCGCAGATGCGCCGCGTGGCGTTCAATCGTCCGCTCGCGCAATTGTGGGTGACGCGCGGTTTCGACGGGCAGGAAAATCAGCCGAGTCTGATGATCGTGAATCTTGCGGATGATTCCTTCGCCGTGACCGCGCCGTCGCCGACCCAGGCGGTGGCCGTCGACGAGACGGCGCAGCGCGTGTACGTCGGCCACTTTCGTGAAAAGTACCTGGCGGTTTACGACGCGGTCACGCATGAGGAACTGCAACGCGTGGAAACCGAGCAGCGGCCGGTGCGCCTGGCGCTGTCGGTCGACCGCACGACGCTTTGGGAGTTGGGCGAGCCCAGCGCCCGCATTACGCGCTGGGACGCGCGCACGCTGACCAAACTCGCCGAATCGGAAGACGTCAATCTGCTGCTGCCGTATCCCTTCGCGGTGAGCGTGACGACCAAAAGCCTGTTTCTCTCCTCGTCGTGGCTGATGGTCGGCAACCGGCTGGTTGAGTTCGACGCCGAAACGCCGGCTGTCAAACGCAACAAGAACATCGGCATCACGCCCGCGCGCGACATGCTGGTCGACGACAACGCCGGCCGGTTGTACGTGGCGCGTCCGTTGCTGGCGTGTGTCGAGGCGTACGATCTGCACTCGCTGGAAAAACTCTTTTCGCTGCCCGCGCCGATGGGCGTTTACAGCCTGACGACGACCAACGGCGGGCGCTTTTTATTCACCGGCAGCTTCACGACCGGCGAGCTGTGGAAGATCGACATCGGCGCACGCAAGCGCACCTGGCGAGGCTTTGTCGGGCGGCGCATCCGCCATCTGGCGACGCATCCGGATACCGGCGAAATCTACGGCACATCTTCGCTGGGCCTGTTCGTGATCGATCCGAATGAGTGTTGAAGCCACGCGACGGCTTCTCTACAATAGGCCCACGGTGAAACGTTGCATGTGCGGGAGGGGTTCATGAAACGATCCGCCTCATTGGTAATTATCCTTGCGATGATGCTGCTGTCGGTCTGGTCCGGTTGCGGCGACGACGATGACGACGATTCGTCCGACGATGACGCCACGCCTGCCGACGACGATGACGACGACGATAACGACACCGGCGACGACGATGTCGATGACGACGACACGCTGCCCGACGACGACACGGTCGATCCGGGCGAGGTGACCTTCGAGCAGGACGGCGACGACCTGGTGCTGCGCAACAACGTCGTCGAATTGCGCTATCACCTCGGCGCGGGCCGCTATTCGGTCGGCGAGCCGGAAAAACAAACATTCATCGACCATGCCGAAACCGTCGTGTACGACAACGTGCTCATTCCTTTCAAGAAATGGCGGACGAGCGAACTGGCATCGCTCGATTGGTCGACCGACGAGGAAACCAACGTGCTGGGGCAGGGGCTTTCGCTGACGGTCGTGCGCGGCGGCGACGACACGCCGACGATCGCGCAAACTTTCATTGTGCTTGACGGCCTTTCCTGCGTGCTCTCGCAGGTCGAGGTGGGCAATGAAACGGGCAAGAGCGTGAACGTCGGCTCGATCTATCAGTTGTTCGCCGAACCCGACGGCGGCCGGTTGTCCTTCGGCGCGACCAAACAACTGCGCACGCTGACTAATGGTTATTTGAATTACATCGAATTCGCCACGCCGATCTTCCCCGGCACGATGCCCACGATTTCGAACTGGAGCGCGCTGATCTACAACCAGCGCAGCAAGCGCAGCCTGGTCGTCGGCTACCTGACCTACGACATGGCGCAGCCGATCGTCTATACCGGCCCGGTGTTCGGCCAGGCGCGGGCGCAGACGCTGCAGACGACCTGCGAGTACGATCCGGCGAAAAAAGTGCGCGACGGCGAGACGCTCGCGTCCGAGGTGATGATCCTCGACTTCGGCCAGTCGTCGCCGTTCGCGGCGCTGGAACTGTACGGCGACCGCATCAAGGCCTGGATGGGCATCGAAACCTGGCTGGAACGTCACCCGGAAATCGGCACGCCGGCGGGGTGGAATTCGTGGTCGGGCAGCGGTTCGTCGGGCGGCTACGGCACCAACATCAATGAGCAGATCATCGTGGACAACATGGACTTCGCCGACCGCGAACTGCGCCAGTGGGGCATGAACTACTTCCAGATCGACGACGGTTGGGAACAGATGGTCGGCGACTGGATCATCCGCGAGGACCGTTTCCCGAATCACGGCGACCAGAACGGCCTCGAATGGCTGATGAGCCGCGCCAAGGAACGCGGTTTCCAGACCGGCCTGTGGATGGCGGCGTTCAACGCGGCCCATTCCTCGCAGGTACTGCAAGATCATCCCGAGTGGTGGGCCGACGAGTGGATGCCCGGCATTCTGGGGCAGGCCGAACGCACGCTGGACCTTTCGCAGCCCGCCGCACGCCAGCACCTGACCGACCTGATGGAGATGATTCTCGATTGGGGCGTGCAGTGGGTGAAGCTCGATTTCGCCTACTACGTGTTGCTCAGCGCCAACTGGTACGAAGACAACATCACGCGCATCGAGCTGTATAAAAAAGGCGTGCAATTGATGCGTGACGTGCTCGGCGACGACGTGTTCTTCCTCAACGTCGCGATCAAAGCGCCCAACTACGGCATCAACGACGGCCTGCGCCTTACGCTGGACACCATGCCCGTCTGGGAGGGCGAATCACAGCACCCCTTCGCGCCGTTTTCGTTTTTGGACAACCAAGGCCTCAAACCGATGTATCGCGACGCGGCGCGCTGCTGGTGGCTCAACGGCCGCATCTTCGTCAATCATCCGGACCTGATTTTCTTCCGCGCGCATGCCGATCCGCAGTACCCGCCGTTGACGTTGGACGAAGCGACGACCTTCGCCACGTCGGTCGCGCTGCAGGGTGGGCTAGTGAAAATCGGCGATCGCATCGTCGATCTTACGCCCGAAGCGGTCGACGTGCTGCGCCGGATTCTGCCCGCCAATGCCCGCACCGGACGGCCGCTGGATATGTTCCGGCGCGAATTTCCTGAGGTGTGGTCCTTGGCGGTGGACGACTTCCCCGAACCTTATCGCGTGATCGGCCTGCTCAACTGGGGCGTGAACCGCGACCTGACCCACCTGGGCGCGCCGTTCATCGCCGACGAGGATCGCATCATCAGCGTCGATCCGGACGAAGCGGGGCTGGACGCGGAGACCACTTACCTGGCGTTCGAATTCTGGACGCAGGAATTTCTCGGCGAAGTCGCCGCCGAAACGTTGAGCGTCGAGGTGCCCGCCCATAGCCCGCGCGTAGTGGCGCTGCATCCGGCGTTGGATCGGCCGCAGTTCATCGGCACGAACCGCCATGTGATCGGCGGGGCGGACGTCATCACATCAATGGTGTGGGACGACGATGACAACACGCTGACCGGCGAGCAGGAAGGAGCGGTCGGCACAGCCTACGCGCCGTTCACGCATCGAGTGACCTTCTTTGTGCCCGAGGGTTTCACGGCGGCCGGCGCCGAGGTGACCGCACCGAGCGGATACGAAATTGCCGATCAGTCGCTGACGATCGACGGCCCGCTGGCGATCATGCAATTCGACGTGGAACAGACCGCCGCGCCCGCATTGGGCCAACAGCAT
>CALBTQ010000489.1 GCA_937967875.1 uncultured Pseudomonadota bacterium | reverse complement strand
GACCACCGAGATCTACACTCTTTCCCTACACGACGCTCTTCCGATCTTCTACGAGAAGACCGGCGACACCAACGGCGCGATGAACGCCTATGCCGAGTACGCCAAGCGTGGACCGGACGACGCCACGCGCATGAGCGAAGCGTTCTTCCGTTGGGGCAAGATGATGGAAGACCGCGGCAGCTTCGGCGAGGCGGAAAAACGCTACCTGCAATCGGTCGCCGTGTTCGTCAAGGCCAAGCAGGTCGATCCGCAGACCAACGCCGCGTTCGCCGCCGAGGCGCAGTTCCGCATCGCCGACCATTACTACCAGGAATACAAGGCGATGGTCTTTACCGGCAACATGCGGAAAGACTCGGAAGTGCTTAAAACCAAAGCGGAAATGTTCAAAAAACTCAAGGTGTACTACGAACAGGTGGTCACCTTCGGCAATTACAAGTGGGCCACCGCGTCGCTGCATATGATCGGCATGATCAACCAGGAGTTCTCCGAAGCCCTGCTGACCGCGCCGGTGCCGGAAGACCTCGAGCCGGAGATGCAGGACGAATACATCTTCAAACTCGAGGAAATCGCCTTCCCGATCAAAAACCGCGCCCTGGAAGCGTTCAAGCAGAACGTGCAAAAGGGCATCGACGAACGGTTGATCAACGACTGGATCGTGAAGAGCTACATCCAACTCAAGAAGCTGGAGCCGGCAACGGTCGAGCCGAAGTTTGAAGTGCCCGGCGCGGTGGAACGGCCGGCGTTCGCCACGGCCGAGCTGGACGGACAGATTCCGGCGATGCCGGCGCCGCCGACCGTCCCGGGGGCGACTCCACCCGCGACGACCCCGCCCGCGGGAGGCGGCGGGCAGCAGTTCGCGCCGGCGGATGAAGCGGTGCAGGAGGTGGCGCAATGAACCGGCATTGGCTGCTGATTTGCGGTATAATAGTGTGTCTGGCTATCGGTCTGGGCTGCGGCTCGAGCGCCAAAAAGCCGGACAAACCGGTGACGACCGGGCCGGGAGCGGCCATGCCCACGCCCGAGCCGGTCGGCCCGGCCGCGGCGCGCGACCAGATGCAGCAGGCGCTGCGGGCGGCCCAGGCCAACGATTGGGCGCGGGCCGAAACGTTGTATGACAAAGCGATCAAGGCCGACCCGCAAATCGCCGAAGCATATTACAACCGCGGGTTGGTGCGGATGAAGCTGGGCAAGAACGACGAGGCGTCCGAGGATTTGCGGCGCGCCTTGGGCTTGCGCAGCAATTATCGTCAGGCGCAGGTCAACCTGGGCGCGAGCTACCTGGCCACCGGCAAGCTGTCGGCGGCGGTTTCGCAGTTCGAAGCCGTGGTGGCCCGCGAGCCCAACAACCTGGAGGCGCAAAACAACCTGGGCGCGGTGTACATGCGCATGGGCAAGTACGACCAGGCGGAAGCGGCGTTCAAGAAGATCTTGCGCATCGATTACAGGTTTGTGCCGGCGCATGTGAACCTCGGTTTGCTCTACTTTTATCAGGGCAAACCGCAGTTGGCCGAGCGGGTCTTTAAAAATGCGGAAAAGCTGAGTCCGAAGAACGCGGACCTGATCGCCAACTACGGCTACATGCTGTTTAAACTGGGCGAAATAAGCCTGGCCAAGGTGCAGTTCGAGCGGGCGCTCAAGTCCGATCCGAACAACGTGACGGCATTGACCAACCTGGGCGCATTGGAGATTCTATTGCGCCAATTCGACAAGGCGCTCGTGCGCCTGGAGCGGGCGGTGGAGATCGATCCGTCCAACGCGGTGTCCTGGATGAACCTGGGCATCGCCCGGCGGGTCAAGGGCAGCAGCGACGCGGCCGAAGCCGCGTACAAGCGCGCCATCGCCATCGACCCGGGGCTGGCCGAAGCGTACCTCGCTTACGGGATTTTCCTGGAGGAGGTGCGACAAGATAAGAAGCAGGCCAACGTTCAGTACGCGCGGTATTGGCAATACGGGAAGAATTCGCCCGACGTCAATCCGCGTGTGGAAGATTGGTTGCGATAAACAGGAGGGGCGCGACAATGAAAGCGTTCACCATCGCCGTGGTCGTCCTCGCCCTGCTGGGCGGCGTGTTCGCCGGCCTGGCGTTGGCGCAGGGCTTCATGGAGCTGGATCCGATCGTGGTCGAAGGCCAGATTCAGCGGCCGCAGGCGGCCTACATCATCCAGCGCGCCACCATGGAATTCGGCCTGCAAGCCAAACGAATGAGTTTCGTCAACTTGATCGAAAGTTCGATCGAGGAAGAGCCGTTTTAAAAGGTTGTCGTCCGGCGACCGACCGGAATCTGGGCAGACCGGTCAGCGATGAGACGGACGGCGCGAGTTGACATCGCGGAGCGAAAGGCCGCGGGAGATTGACGTTAGGAGGAACGTACATATGGGTAGCATCATTATTACGGCAATGCGCGAAGGCGGCGGCGTCATGTACATTATCGCCGGCTTCTCGGTCCTGAGCCTGGCCATTGTCATCGAACGGTTCTTTTTCATCATCTTCCGGTACAACATTTCCGGACCGGCGTTTATGAAAAAGATCCAGAAGTTGGTCGAGGCGCGCAACTACGACCGTGCCGTCCAACTGTGCAACGCGGCCCCCAACGCGGCGCTGGCCATGGTCCTTAAAGCGGGCTTGTCCCGTGCCGGACGGGGCCAGAAAGAGATTCAGAACGCCGTCGACGAAGCGGCGCTCGAACTGCTGCCGCGGCTGCAAAAACGAACCGGCTATCTGCAGGTGATCGCCAACGTCGCCACCTTGCTGGGTCTGCTCGGTACGATCTTGGGCATCATCATCGCGTTTAAAGCGGTGGCCGAAGTCGAAGCCAGCCAGAAACAGAAGGTTCTGACCCGTGGTATCGCGATCGCGTTGTACACCACTGCGTTCGGTCTGGTCGTCGCCATTCCGACGATGCTCGCGCACGCGTTCATCGACGCGCAGACGACCAAGATCATCGACGAGATCGACGAGTACTCGGTGAAGCTGATCAACTTATTGGGGCAGGTGGAGGATAACGTCAAGGCGCAGGCGGCCAAGCGCTAAGGCGCGGACGCTTGAAACTTTGCGTTTAACGGAAAGGAAGAACCCATGGCAGGACGCCCAAGCCAAAGAATGCGTAGTAAGACGCAGATCCAGGAGATCAACCTGCTGCCGATTATGAACGTGTTCTGCATTCTGATTCCGTTCCTGCTGCTGACCGCGAGCTTCGTGCAGTTGACGATCGTCGACACCTCGCTCCCGGCTTCGACCAAGTCGAACCCGACCGTCGAAAGTTCCTCGCCGACGCCCACGCCGGAGGAAAAGCACCTGAACCTGACGGTGATGATCACCGCGCAAGGGTTCTCGGTCGCCGGTTACGGCGGCGTGCTCAACGTGTCGGGCGAGCAGGCGGAGGAAGGGCAAAAGCCCAAGACGATCATCGAGAAGATGCCGAACGGCGAGTTTGACTTCGACAAGCTGGTGGAAGTCATGGTGCGCATCAAAGAGGCGTACCCCGGACAGTTCAGCGTGATTTTGCTGCCGGAGCAGACGATTCAGTACGACGTAATCATCAAGATTATGGACTTGGCCCGCAAGTACAAGAAGAAAAAGCCGAACGGCGAGGAAGAGGACGAACTGTTGTTCCCCAACCCGATCCTGGCCGGGACGCTGTTGTAGGAAGACAAGCGTATGTTCGAACCGCGCAAAACAATCGGCCGCTCCCCACAGTGGAACGCCGATGCCGGTGTACGCTCTGCCCATGGAACCAAGGTGCTACCCATTTCGAACGGCGAGGCCGCGTCCGTTGCGTCGCCCCGCCTCGTGGTAACGACGTTTCACGCCGCCCCTGCGGCGGATAAAGTGTAGGAGCTGGCAACATGGCTTTTGCCGCGACCAAACGTAAGCGTATTCAACTGAAGAAAAAGCCGATCGAGCAGTTGCGACTGACTAGCTTGATCGACCTGATGACGGTCATTTTGATCTTTCTGCTGCAGACCTATTCCGCGGTCGAGTTTCAGGTCAACCCGTCGGAAATGCTGCATTTGCCGGAAAGCGTCAACACCAAGCAGCCGCTGGAGTCGGTGCAGATGATCGTCGCCGCCAATGCCATCGTGGTGCAAGGCAAGGTGGTCGCCGAGGTGGATTCCGCCACCTATGAAATCAAAGGGGTCGAGCCCACCGAATTGGTGATTCCCAACGTCGACAAAATGCTGCGCAAGGAAGCGGAAATGGGAAAAGCCATCGCGGCGCGGCAGAATCGGGAATTCACCGGACAGATCACCATTCAGGCGCACAAGACGATTCCCTACAAACTGTTGGTCAAGGCCCTGGTAACCGCCGGTAAAGCCGAATTCGGCGAGATCAAATTCCTGGCCTACAAGATCGAGGAATAACGGCCAAGGCGTCTGACCGGGCCATGTAGCGGAGAAAGGAAACACGAGATGCCATCAGCGGAGATGAACAGGGTACTCAAAATCGGGCTGGTCCAGGATGGCAAACTCATCGAGGACAGCACCCTGGGCGATAAGGCCGGGGTGACGATCGGCTTGGATCCGAGCAATACCCTCTCCATCGCCGAACCGAATATTCCGCGCCGGCACATGCTCTTGGAGCATACCAACCAGGGGTACAAGCTCAACATCCTGGAAGGCATGTCGGGTCGTTTGCAGATCGATTATAAAACGATGGACTTTTCGGAAGCGATCGAGTCGGGCCTGGCGAAAAAATCGGTCAAGGGGTACGAACTCCTGTTGGCCAAGGAAAGCAAAGGCAAGATCACGGTCGGCCGCAGCACGGTACTGTTCCAACTGGTGCCGCCTCCGCCGGCTCCGCCGATCATGCAGTTGCCCAAGGAGCTCAAAGCCGGTCTGTTCCGGAATTTCGATTTGTTCTTCATGGTGGTGTTGCTTATCAGCGCATTGTTGCACACCAGCCTGATCCTCTATCTGAACTCGATTCCTCTGAGCGACATCGATGAAATGCCGCTGGACGCCGAACGCTTCATTCAGGTCGTCCAGGCCGAAGACATCGTCATGCCCGAGGAAGAGGAAGAGCCGGAAGACGAAGAGGTCACTAAAAAGTCCGGCGGTGGCGGCGGTGGCGGCGGCGGCGCCGATAAAGGCGTCGAAAACCGCGGCATCCTCGCGTTGATCACCCGCGCCGGCGCGAAAAACGGCACCGTGGCCGACCTGCTGTCCGACTCCGGTCTGGGCGGCAACCTGGAAGATGCCCTCAACAGCATCGGCGGCGTGCGCGTCGGCCGGGCCGGCGACGAAGGCATCGGTTCGGGCACGCGCGGCGGCGGCGCCGGCGGCACCGGCTCGGGTTCGGGCGTGGGCATCGGCGACATCGGTTCGATCGGCAGCGGCGGCTCGAAGGGCACCGGCTCGCGCACCGAGCACAAGGTGAGCGCCAAGATGTCCACCAAGTCCGGCGGCGTGTCCGGCAAGATCGACAAAGCCGCCGTGAGCAGCACCATCCGCCGGTACCTGGGCGGCGTGCGGCATTGCTACGAAATGCAGTTGCGCGTGAATCCCTCGTTGAAAGGGACCGTGCGCATTCAGTTCATCATCGGTTCGTCGGGCGCGGTGAGCGGCTGTTCGGTCACCAGCGACTCGATGGGCAATACGTTGATTTCCAGCTGCGTCTGCCGGCGCGTGCAGCGGTGGCGGTTCCCGCCGCCGGACGAAGGCACGGTCACCGTGTCCTACTCGTTCGTCTTCACGCCGGCCGAGTGAGCGGAAACGAGGTAACGCAATTGAGCAAGAGCGATCGCCGCATCAGCGTGTGCACGGGAGCGCAGCCAACGGGCTGCCGCGCCGCGGCGCCGCGTCTTGCCTGTGGATCGTCGGATCGAATCGAATTGGCAGGCCCCACCGGAGCGGTCGCTCCACAAACGTACGCCGAAGCGGCGTCGGGGGGTGAAGCATGAAACGGTTGATAGCCCTGACGGTGGTGTTGCTGATGGTTGCGGC
Organism: uncultured Pseudomonadota bacterium; assembly: GCA_937967875.1. Taxonomy (GTDB): domain Bacteria; phylum Lernaellota; class Lernaellaia; order Lernaellales; family Lernaellaceae; genus CALBTQ01. The sequence continues at coordinate 1,255 of CALBTQ010000489.1, read as the reverse complement.
GGCGGTCATCGTATTGGCCGCCAACGAGGAACCCGGCAAAACCAACATGATCGAGAGCAGCAAGAGTATGCTGGCGAAGCTCAACGAGATGGCCAAGCGCATGGACGAGGAACTGCTGCAGGCGCGCCAAGAGCAGAATACGCGCAAGATCGAATGCATCGGCGATCGGCTGACCAGCCTGAAAAAACTCATCGCCGAGTCCGACGGTCTGCTGCAGAAACTGCGTGCGTTCTCCATGCAGCAGCGCACGGCCGAGGCGCAGGAAACCTACGCTCGCTTGCAGCACAACCGGCAACTCGCGCTGCAGCTGATCAAAATGGTCGAAAATTGTTTCAATAATATCAATGCCGAAGGCGGGTTCGTCGAAACTCTCGAGGAGTGGATCGGCACGTTGGAAAACGAAATGGCGCAGGATCCGACCCAGCAGGGTCAGGAACCGACCGCGCCCGAACCGTTGCCCAACGAGTTCACTCCCGGACCGGTGAGCGAAGAAGACGAAGAAGGATAAGTTTTTGGCCTGGTTTTTTTCGGCCGAGCCATTCGTGGCGATTTGTTAGAGGTAAATGAATGGGGCAGAACGCATTACGTAATGGTGCATGCATTTTCCTGATATGCATTATCCTTTGCGCTGCCGGTTCGTCTTTTGCCGAGGAGTTGACGGAGGGGATCCGCTTTGGCGTATTCTCTATCCATCCATCGATGTACACCGCTTTGCGTTACGACGACAATGTGTATTTCGTACCCAACAACTACCGACCCGAAAACGACCGCAGCATTCCGCAGGACATCGAAAGCGACATGGTGCTTAACGTTATGCCGGCGATAACCTTCAACTTGACCTGGCCGACGTTCCTGGCCAAGGTCGGCTATCGTTTCTACAACGATACCTACCTGGGCACCGACGACCCGGACAACCGGCACGACGATCTGAACGCCACCAACCACAACTACTCCGGGCTGTTGGATTACAACGCGCCCTTCGGGCTGATGGTCGGCGCGCGCGACGATTACTCGATCATGGAAACCTACGAGGAAACCGACCAGTTCGCCGATTACCTGCGCGGCAGCCAGATCCACAACGAAGGCAGCGGTTGGCTCGGCTATCGCCACGGACCGGAAGACAACCTGTTCATCCGCGCGGCCTACACCAACATCCTCGACCAATACGATGAGTACGAGGAATTCGATAAAATGGGCCAGTACGTCGACAGATCGGAAGAGCGTCGTGTAGGGAAAGAGTGTAGATCTCGGTGGT
>CALBTQ010000488.1 GCA_937967875.1 uncultured Pseudomonadota bacterium | reverse complement strand
ACCGGCCCATGGCGGTCGTTTCACTTTTCACGGGGAGGTTCCATGCGCCTGATGCGTATTGTGTCGGTCCTGGCCTTGCTGCTGGTGCTGGCGGGCTGTCTGGACAACGAAATCCGCGTCCGCCTGCTGCCCGACGGCAGCGGCACCTATTTCGAGGCGGTGGAGATGCCGCAGGATCTGATCGATCTGGTGATGGATCAGCGCGGCATCACCGACATCAAGGACCTGATGGCCCTGGCGCTGATCAAGGCCGAGGAGGAACTGAAAAACGCGCCGGGCGTGCGCATCGTCCACGCCGAAGCCTACTGCGCCGAGCGCGTGTGCCGCATGGGCCTGACGTTTTCCTTCACGTCCACCGAGGCCTGGAACGCGTTTGCCGGCACGTCGCGGTATCCGCAATTTACGCTGAGCACCGCGGCGCCGACGGGCAAGACCAACACCGAGCCGACCGTACACTGGACGGTGACGGTCGACATGGCCGGCCGGCAGTTGCCCGGCATGGAAGGCGGCGCAGGCGAACAACCGATGCTGGGCGGCCAGGAAAACCAGGGGCAGGTGAAGTTCGTCATCGAAGGGCCGCGCGAAGCCGAGCGCGAGAACTTCGGCGATCCGGTGGAAGGCGCGACGATCAACCGCACGGCGGACGGCGCGGTGGAGTACGTCGGCAAGATGGATCTGATGACGCGCCCGGTAAAGATGATCGGGCGTTTCGCCGGTCTGCCTTTCTCCGAGCCGGAGTTGGCCAAACGGCGCGAGACGCTCGCTCCGGAACCGACGCCGGAGTACCAAAAAATTCTGGCCGTCGTCGAGCGGCTCAAGGAGAGCGAGTACGTAAAAGCCGCGGCGCAGGCGACGATCGTCGACAGCAAGTTTTTCCTGTACCTGGGCGTAAACGAGGACGGAACGATCGGCATAACGAAGGGGCGCATCTTCCGCGGAGCGTCGGGCGAATTGATGGCCGAGCGCGAGGCGCTGCTGCACTACCTGCTGCCGGAGGTCAACGCCGACTATGATTGCCGCCTTACGCGCGTGACCAAACCCGGGAAGAAGACGACGACAACCTTCGAGTGCAATCGGCGGCAGCCGCTGCCGGTCGACGCCTTCGGCGAGTTGGTCAGCGTGCGGCGCGACAACGACGAACTGGTCTACAGCTTTTCCGTGGGTCCGCTGCTGGCCTTCGGCGCGGTCGAAGAGACGCCCAAAGAACCACTGGGCTCGCTGGTAGTCGCCATGCCGCGCGCCATCACCGGCACCAACGGCAATCAGATGAACGACAGCATCGTGGTGATGGAATTCACCGCCGACCATCTGGCCGGTCCCTCGATGTTGATCGTTCGCATCCCCGCGGCCGAGTAGGAGATACATGCGATGAAAAAATTCCTGACCGTATCCGTACTGCTGACGCTGGTCCTGCTGCTGGCCGGCTGCTATGAGGTCGATTTGCGCGTGCATGTGTTCGAAACCGGCGAGGGCTTGCTGACGCACGCGGTCAAACTGCCGACCATGGCCTACAACATGCGCCTGTCGTCGATGCAGACCGACACGGCCGCACTGACCAAGGAACTGCAGGATTCCACCGCCGCCGACATCGCGTCGATCGACGGACTGACGCTGGCCGGCGTGGCGGTGGTCGCCGAGGCCAACAAGACGGTGATCGAGCGGCAACTGTTGTTCGCCGACGGCAAGGCGCTGAGCGCCTACCTGGCGCTGCTGGGTCTGGACGCGAAGTTGCAGCACAAAAAGACGCTGTTTTGCCAACGCACGAAGGGCTTCGATTTCACGCTGCACGCCGCAAGCGTCGACCAGCAGAAGATCGTGCGCATCGGCCGTTACTATGAGGATAATCCGAGCGGCATGGGCGAACAAAAGCAAATGATCCAGGCCAGCTCGCTGACGGTCGCGGTTAACCTGCCCGGCGCGCTGGAAACGATCGCGCCCGACACGCGGCGCGACGAGGGCACGTACGTTTGGAACGTCACCGGCGAGCAATACCAACAGCCGCTCGATGTGCACCTGGCGGTGAAGACGGCCAAAACCGCGCCGCTGGCCATGCTCGACCAGCCGCCGACCAAGGCGTACGCCATGGTGACCGACGGCGACGGCGGACAGGAGAATTTCGCCCTCTTCACGCGGCGGCTGGGCGGCCGGTTCATTCCGGTGCTGCATGCGCGGTTGGATAACAAGGGCCGCGTCGATCTGTCGTTGCTGTGGCTGACCGACGAGATCGGCGCGCAGTACGGCCCCTATTACCGCCGCGTCGACGAGATGATGCTGCCCGAAATCGCCGCCAATTATTTCACCTGGATGGAAATCGTCGCGCTGGACGGACGCAACCGCCTGGCCGCGGGGTATCGTTCGCGCCAACCGTTTGCGGCCGAGCAATTGAACGGCATGTTCGCCATCGCCAAAGACGGCTCTTCGGCGACGTTCTTCACGCCCAAAGTGGACACGACGCAGACCGACAGCGAGCGTCCGACGATGGTGGTCAAGGTGACCTTCGCCGACGGGCGCGAGGCGCAGCATGTCGTGCACGCGAAGGAACTGCAGGCGAACACGCCGATCTTGCTGCGCCCATAAGAGAAATATAATCGCCCTTTCCGCCCCCGAGTACCATGTGCTATTTTATTATTGTTAAATAATTCGAGATGGGAGAGGTGTACATGAACCGGCGAGCTTTATGGATCGTCTGTTTTTCGCTGACGATCGCGCTATTGGCATCGTGTCAGACCATGCGCCCGCGCACTCCGGCGCTGGTGTTCGATCCGGACGGTCTCGACGCCGCCCAAACGGTCAAGCCGAAGGTGGGCTCGCTCGTCGAGGAGGCGCACTTCGGCTATTGGCGCGCCAAGCAGCGCCAGAACCAGTTCGTGGAAACCAATCACATTCCCTTCTGCGCCAACCGGGCCTTCGGTTGGAGCCTCAAACTCAAGCATCCGGTCGCGGCCGACGCCAAGGTGATCGAGCGCTTCACCCTGCCCGCCCCGCCGGCCACGTGGGGAGCGGCGGAAGGATCCGACCGGCTCAGCAACGATCGGCGTACCGTCACGACCGAACGCGAAGTGACCGGCGACGGCCGCTGGATCGGCTTCGTGGTCTGGAAACTGGCCGCCGGCGACGCGACCGGCCCGCACGTGACGGAAGTGGAAATCGACGGCGAACTGGCGGCGCGCTTCGTGTTCTGGGTCGATCCCAACGACGAATGCCCCGCCGAATTGGACGACGGACCGAAAAAGAAAAAACGGCCCGGCAAGCTGGCCGCCGCCGAAAGCGAACTCACCGTGCTCGCCAACCGGTAAGTGGAAATTGGAACGCGCCCGCGCGAGAGAAACAAGGGAGGACTCATGCGTATCGTTCGCGTCATGCTGGCCGTCGCCGTAGATCGGAAGAGCACACGTCTGAACTCCAGTCACCGAATAC
>CALBTQ010000487.1 GCA_937967875.1 uncultured Pseudomonadota bacterium | reverse complement strand
GCGCCCACCGAGATCTACACTCTTTCCCTACACGACGCTCTTCCGATCTATTAAGGCACACGGGGCAAAAACAAGGGGTTACGATTCCCTAAGGACCTGTAACCCCAACGAAATTCTGGCGGAAGTGGATGGGAATCGAACCCACCAGGGCCGGGATTAGCGACCCTCACCGGGTTTGAAGCCCGGGCGGCACACCAGTTACCGTACCACTTCCATTGCGGAGTTAATGGCTACCGTATTTTTCTCGACAGCGCAAGATTAACGATTGCGGCGGGCGGCCAGGTAGGTCTGACGCACGACGATCGCGGCGATGATCGTGACGACGACCAGGCTGAGGATGATCGCGGACAGCGACTCGCGCACATTGGCCCAGTTGGTTTCGCCCGAGGCGGCGCCGGAAACCAGACGCAGCGTCACCAGCGAGTTGACCGCCGTGGTGACGATCACCAGGCCGAAGATAATGCCGACCAACACCACCGGCGTGTAAGTGTACGCCCATTCGCACCGGCGCAGGCGACCGGCGAGGATCGCGGCCAGACGCTCTTGCTGACTCAGCAGGTCGTCCAACGCCCGCCGACGATAACTACGAAACCACGTTTCGTTCACCACGCTGTCGGCGCCGCAGTAAGGACAACGACGGATGACGCCGGTCGACGGCAACGGCGCGCCGCACAAGCGGCAACGCGCCTCGCCTCCGGGTTCGGCGGGCGGCGCAGCCTGAAAATTCAATCGCAGATAACGTCGCCGCCACAGCAAAAACAGGTACCAGAGCATCAGACCGACGAAGATGTTGAACGGCAACAGGTAGCCCATGATGAAATGCATGTTCGGCAACACACCCGACTCGTTCGCCTGGCGTAAAATTTCGCGAAAGGTGAAGGTCGACAAAACCAGCATCCAGCCCGCGGTCACCAAGACAACGATATGTATGATGCGGCCGGTTTGCAGCGTCTTGGCGATCATGTTCCGCAGGCGGTCGGGGAATTGCTTGACGGCCTTATCCAGATCGCGCAGCAGGCGGTAATAGCGTTCGAGGCGGTCGCGCAGTTGCGGATCGACGCCGTCGGTCGCGCCGCAATAGGGGCAGATGAAATCCCTACGGCCGACGCCCACCGGCATCGTTGCCCCGCATGAGCGGCATTTGACGGGTTCGTATACGGGCACCTGATCTCCCGGCTCAAGTGGAGGGTTTCGGTTCAGACATAGACGAATCGGTTACGATCCGCAAGGAACCCACGTGTCGTCCGAACGCCGGCATTCGCATTGCTCGAGACCGTTCTCTTCCAGATAGTCGTACACGTGCAGCAGATTGCGATCGACGGCGAAGGAACCGAACACGCGCAGCGTTTCGCCGACGGTGTAGGTTTGCTCGTCGCCGTCGCACACGTACAGTTTGGCCGGTTTGCTCGTGTCGGGCACGGCGGTCACGCAGCGCATCAACGGCGTGCGGTTGTCGTCGTCGAGCAGCACGTCGCGCAGGGTCATCACGGCCAGCGGGAAGGTGTCTTCATCCAACTCCACCTGCCCTTGGTTGTTAAGCACCAATTCCAGCCGCGGATCGATCTGCAGGAACGCGCCGCGCCAATCGAAGAACAAGCTGGTCGACGGACCGTAGGATTCGGCGGTGACGATGCCCTCGCGGTCGCAGGTCGCTTGTGCGTAGATGCCGTAGTAGGGACGCCAGCGCGCGAAGCGGTGCGTAACCGTGTTGGAGATCGCCGGGATCGGATCGTCGTCGGAAATGTCGTTGATCGTGCCCTTGAAAGCCACGTGCACGTAACCGCCTTCAGGGCCGTCGAAGAATCCTTCGGGCGGCGTGCAGGCCGGGCGCACATCCTGCGGTTCGGTGATCACCGTGTCGACCAGTTCTTCGATCAGGCCGCGGTTCTGGTCGGGCACGAAATTGTGCAGCAAGGTGAACATGACGTCGTAATCGCGCATGTAGTAGGTGTCGGTCGAATAGCCGAAGTGCTTGCCGCCGTGGCCGTAGCGATAGCCGTAGCGCGTTTTCTTGCGCATCATGCCGTAGCTGTAATCGACCGTTTCACCCATCACGTCGCAGGTGGTGAAGTCCATCATGTGCGCATACATTTCCGGACCGACCAGTTCGCCCTGCACGTAGGCCTTCATGAACTTGACCAGGTCCTCGGGAAAGGAAACGAGCGCGCCGGTCGTCCAGGAGAAGGTCGGATGAAACATATACGTGCCGTCAAAGAGCATGTCGCCGACGAGATATTCTTCGGGGATGAACTCGACGAGGAACATCAGATCGCTGCCCAGGCCGAAGGCGGGACCGGCCAGTTCGGCGTCGGCGTAACCGTGCACGAGATCGTCGATCGGCTCATCGCCCATGTCCAGGAACGTTTTGGTCAGGCCCAGCGGTTCGACGACGCGCTCGCTGATCATATCTTTCATCGTCAGGCCGGTGGCCGCCTCGGCGATCATGCCCAGCAGAATGAAGTTCGTGTTGCAGTAAGAGCACGACTCGCCGGGTTCGAAGTTGATCGGCTCATAGCGCACGAAGGAGATGATGCGCTCGGGCGTGATCGGCTCGCCGATGTGAACGAGCATGTTGATCCAGTACATGGTGGACATCAGGTAATCGGGCAGGCCGCTTTGCATGGAAATCAGATGGCGGATGCGCACGTTCGACCAATTGCTGTATTGCGGCAGGTACTTGGTGAGCGGATCGTCCAAGCTCAGCGCGCCCTCTTCCACCAGTTGCATGATCACCGTGGCGGTGAACGGCTTGGTGATGCTGCCCACGCGGTAGTGCATGTCCGGGGTCAGCGCGACGTTATCGATGATGTTGGCCTGGCCGGTGGCGTACATGTGCACCGGTTCGTCGCCATGGGTGACGCCGACGGCAAATCCCGGCTCGCCGGAAAAAATGCGGTATTCGTCGACCATCGTCTGCATGACCTGATCGAAGATCGTCGGCGGGGAAACGTCGTTGTCGTCGTCATCATCGGCGCCGTCGTCGTCCGCCTCGTCATCGTCATCGTCGTCATCGTCGAAGGTCGAATCGTCATCGTCATCATCGTCGTCGTCGCAGGAAATCACGAGAAAAGACGTCGTCAGCAAGAGAAGCAGCAGGGCAACCAACCGGTATCGCTCCATCTATCCTCCTTGCGTCCGCTTTGTGCGTGATTTGGATATTGTATCACATCCATGTGAAATTAAAACAAAAGGGGCGCATCATGCGCCCCCAATAATTCGAATTTTATCTCCTCTTCCCGAATGCCCCAAGCGTTCCCGCCGGCAATCAAGTCCGGCCGCCCTCAGTCCGGGTGAGGGCGAAAACCAAATCAGCCGCGCGAATTCTCAGCAGCCACAACCATCGTCGTCGTTGTCGTCATCGTCGTCATCGTCGGCGGCGTCGTCATCGTCATCGTCGGCGGCGTCGTCGTCGATTGTATCATCGTCGTCGTCAGCGCCGCCACCGGTAACGGTGATGTAATCCTCGCGCACCATCTGGTCGTCGCCGCCGGGGCCGGTCGCGGTCAGCGTGACCGTGTAGGTGCCCGCCTGTTGATAGGTGTGCGCGGGATTGGCTTCGTTGCTCGTGCCGCCGTCGCCAAAGTTCCACTGCACGCTCGACAGGCAGCCCGCGTCGGCCGCGGTGAGGTTGGTGAAGTCCACCGCCAACGGCGCGGAACCGGTGCGCGGATCGGCGGAGAAATCGGCCGCCGGCGCGTCGCACACGGGCGTCGCTTCGATTGCGTCGATGTCCACGCCCGGCGTCGCTTCGTTGTTGTTGCCGTCGCCGTCGTCGCGAATCATCACGTAGCGCGCTTCGCTCAAGCCGCTGACGCCGATGTCGAAGGACGTCGTGCCCGAGCCGGTGCCGACCGTCTGCCAAGAGCCGGTCCAGTCTTGCGAAACCAACACGCTGTAGCCTTCGTCGTCGCCGTTTTCATAGACGGTCAGTTCCTCGCCCGCGCCGTCGACGATCGGGGTGAACTCGCCCATGTCGAACACGACGTAGCCGTTGACGCCGGTGGAAAAGGCGTTGCCGTC
>CALBTQ010000486.1 GCA_937967875.1 uncultured Pseudomonadota bacterium | reverse complement strand
CCACCGAGATCTACACTCTTTCCCTACACGACGCTCTTCCGATCTTACCAATAACCGGCGACGACGCCGAGCGCGGCCAGGAACGAAACGCCGGCCAGCAATTTTCGCTTCTCGTGGCGGTCGCGATAAAAGTTGACGATCAGCACCACGAGGATCGGCAGCAGCACCTGGATGAAGATCACGGTTTTCGACAGCAGCGCCAGCCCGGCGGCCAGCCCCCACAGCGGCGCGGTCCACGGGGAGCGGCGATAGCGGCCCGACAACAGCAGCCACCAGAGGAAGGCGGTGGCGGCGAGCTGCGCCGATTCGAGGTTGTAAGACAGCGCGACGGTCATCCACCAGGGACAGGCGCAGACGATCAGCAGTGCGGTCAGCGCCATCCACCAATCGGTGGTCACTTGGCGCGCGGCGAACAGGAAGAAAATCATGAAGCATGCGGCGAACAGCAGACTGGTCAGATGGAACGCCCATACCGAGCGCATCGCCTGCAGCAGCGCGGCGGTGACCGTATAGACCAGCGGCGGCCAATGAAATTCCAGCGAACGGAGGATCGGCAGCGTTTCCAGTTGCGGATGCTGCGCGACGTAAGACACGGCGATCGCGTTTTGAAAGTGCTGCAGGCTGTCGTGCCCCTGGGGATAGGGCACGTGGACGAACGTGAAGGCCAGCAGCAGAAGGATCAGCGCCGGCGCCGCCCAAAGGGCGTGCCAGGGCTGCAGAGCTTGCCGACGATCGCGCCACGATTGCAGGTTCATAGCGGCGATTATGACAATCCCCTCGGCGCGAAGCCAGAGGGGATTGCGGATTGTCGTCGGAGTTTTTCGATCAGACCATTTTTTCCGGCCGCGAGCGGGTCGGTTCGCGCCGGCCCATGGTGACGATGCGATAACCCCAGTCCAGGCGTCCGAAGGCCAAAAGCAACAAGACGATGGCGAACAGAATGCTGACGGTCAGCATGCGGTTGGGCTCTTCTTTGACGAAGATCTTGCCTTCGCCGACACGCGGAATGAGGCGCGGCTGAATGGGCAGACCGTAGCGTTGCGCCAGTTTGTCCATGCGCATCAGATGGATGACCGGTTTGTCCTCGACGATGAAGCGGGCCATCACCGAGTTGAGGTCGTCCGCGCCCACCGGCGCGGTTTTGTTCAAGCCGGCGCGGAACAACTGTCGACCCAGGCGCGCGCCGACCGAAGCCGTACCGCCGCCGACGTTGATGTAGGCTTGGATGTCCTCTTCCCCGGCGTACTGTCGGTACAACTCCATGCGTCGCTCTACGCTGTCGGCATAGGTTTCGGCCTCGATGTATTCCAGACCGCTGCGTTCGATGGAACGCTCGAGAAGCCGGCGGCCTTTTTTCGACAAACCCAGCGCCTTGTCTTCCAGACCGCCGCGCGAAATGGCGATCGGTTTGGCGGTGATCAAATGCTGATCGAGGAGCGTTTCGTGCATTTCCGGCCAAAGGAAATCCGGATTGTTTGCGCCCCACTGCGACGAACCGACGCTGGTGATGATGATCGATTTGACTTTCATCGTTTCCAGCGCAGCCAGCGTGGCGATGTTGACCGCCGGGAACGAGCCGGACATGCCGACCGCGACCGTGTCGCCGGACTCGACGCCGGCGCGGATCAACAGATAAACGATGACGGCGGCGAAGTTCGGATTCACCGAGGTCTGTTTGGAAGGCAGGTGTCCCGGGTTGGTGGTCACCGGCGTGAGCAACTCGCCGATCAGTCCCGAGCTGGTCGGATCGATGCCCTGATCGATGGGGATGCCGCGTCGCAGCCGTTCGGTTTTTACCGCATTGAAGCAACGCAGGGCGAGGTTGGCCGCCCGCATCTTTTCTTTGTAGAACGGTTGGCGCTCCTGAATTTTAAAGTGTTCGACCAAAAACAAACCGCCGACCGACAGCAGCGCGACGAGCACCAACACGCTCAAGGAAACCCGCTGCGGACGCCAATACAGCCGCTTCATGGCAAGGTCTCCGTACCGATGAACAGAACCAGCACCAGGCGTACGACGATGGAAACGATGGTCAGCGAGGCCAGCGTTTGCAGCACGCCCTGGCGTTCCATCCAGATGGCGATCAGACCGGGGATGATGTACCCGATGACGGTGAATTCCTCGATCGGCAGGCGGACCCAGGTGCGCACCAGCATGCCCAGCAGGTAGCCGATCAAAATCATGAAGGCGGTCCGCCGCCGGCCGTAGACCAGCAGGAAGGACGACAGCGCGCGCACGATGGCGAAGGTGGCGAACGCCACGCCGATCGTCGCGGCCGCGTCCCAGGGCTGGGTCAGGTACAGCGCGAAGTATCCCGGCACGATCAGGCCGCCGGAGGCGATGCCGAACAACTCGGTGAACAGCATCCCCGCCACCAGACCAATGCCGATCGATAGCGATAACAACTCGGTCATAGTTGCTCCTCAGGCAATGCACGATTGTGGAAGAAGCGAACCAACGGCAGGCCGGGTCCGCCGATATTGCCCATGCCCACGACCAGTGAATTGCGGCCGCAGGCTTCCAGAATGCTTTCGAAGATCTCCTCGACGCCCACCTGGTCGGCGAAGACGAACCGGCTGGCGTCGAAGTTCGTCTTGCCGGCCATGCGGGCGAACAGATAGGCGCCGGTGCCGATCAGCACGACGCGTTCGGCCTGGTGCCAGAAGGTCGTGTCCTTGGCCATCTGCACGGTGCGCGAGGGCCGGTCGGCGCGCATGTTGAACACGGCGACGGTGCGGTCGGTGTCGGCATATTTTTCGTGGGCCATGTTCCAGATTTTTTCGGTCGACTCCGGATCGTTCGCGGCGAAGCCGTTGACGAAAATGATGCGCCGCCCGAAAAAATTGATCACGTTTTCGGTCAGCGCGCCCGGATCGGGCTTGGCCTGCCACATGCCGGCGATCGCCTGCTCGCGGGTCAAGCCCAGGTCCAGCAGCACCTTGAGCGCCAGGGCGACGTTCTCCGCGTGCTCGGTGTAGCTGAAGCCGGCCAGGTCGGCGGGCGTGACGGCGGCGACATCCTCCGTAGAAACGGCGTGCAGTGAGGACTTGCGGTCCTGCGCGGCCGCGGCCAGCACTTGCAGGTTCTTGCGCTCGGCGGTGAACAGCTTGCCCTTGACCGGGATCATGCCGGCCAGCGCCTTGGCCACGTCGATTTCCTCGGGGCCCATGACGTCCAGATGGTCGGCGCGGGCGTTGGTGATCACGCCGTGCGTCGCCTGCACCAGCTTGCTCTCGCTGATCCAGTGGAGGATCGGCTGCAGCGCCATGCACTCGACGATCAGCGCTTCGCAGCCCATGTGATAGGCGGTGTTGACGATGCGTTTCTGCTCGATGATGTTCGCCCCGGCGGGACGATAAACCGGCACTTCGCCGCCGTCGGGCAGGATCATCCGGGCCAGTGTGCCGGTCGTTTTCGCGGCGGTCTTTTTTCCCGCATGGCGCAAAGCGGCGGCCAACAGCCTCGTGACGCTCGACTTGCCGCGCGTGCCGCTGACATGAATGCGCACGGGGATTTTATTCAACCGTCGTACGTGGATGATGCGTTCCACGATAGCCAGCAATAAAAGTACGGATGTAATCACCGCCAGCAGACTGAATGATGTCATACGAGACGATGCTCCTCCCTAAAATCTTAAGGTGCTCCTATATACCTCTTCTTTGTAACTGTAAATACGACACCCGGTCTTGTTCGCCAACCCCCGTGGCGTTTTTTCGCCCTCGGTCCGGCTTGGTTTGCCCCCCCAGGGCGTGGTATAGATCAAACACCAACAATACCGGTAACTTGTCATGACCGATCAGAGCTGGAAAGACACCTGGGGACGGCGAATGATTTCCTTCATCGCGTATGGAGGGGCGTTCGTCGTGTTGACGCTAGTGTTTCCGGTGTTGGTGACGGCCGTCGCGTTGCTCGATTTGATTTTCCGCCGTCGGTGGAAAATGACCCGCCTGGCGCTGTTTTTCGAATATTTCCTCGCCATGGAAATGGCCGGTCTGATCGCTTGCGGCGGCATCTGGCTGTGCCACAAGGTGCGCGCCGACGCCGAACGCTATCGCATCGCTAATTATCGCCTGCTGCGCTGGTGGACGCGCTCGTTGCTGGGGGCGCTGCGGCGGTTGTATCGCCTGCAGTTTCTCGTCGAGGGCGACCGCATTTCGCACGGCCCGTTCATCGCCTTCGTGCGTCATATCAGTTGGCTGGACAACCTGGTCGCTGCGGCTGCGTTCATCGTGCCGCACGATCTGCACCTGCGGCAGATTCTCAAAGACGATCTGCAATGGGATCCGTGCCTGGACGTGCTGGCCAACCGGTTGGATCATGTGTTCGTCAAACGCGAGAGCATCGTCGTGGACACCGAGCGCGTGGAGATCGTCAAGATGATGACCGGACTGCGGGCGCGCAACGCAGTGGTGTTTTTCCCCGAAGGCGAGCCCTTCCGGCCGGAAAAGCGCGAGCTGGTACTTTCGCGGCTGGCCGCGACCAAGGACCTGCATTACCGCGAAAAGATCGAGGCGCTCAAAAACGTGCTGCCGCCGCGCTTCGATCGTTCGTTGCTGATGCTGGATAAAAACAAGAATGCCGACGTCGTATTTTGCGCTCATTACGGCTTCGAGCACGTGTTGAGCGTGCGGGATTTCCTCGCCGGGGCGCTGATCGGGCGGACGATCCGGGTGCGCATGTGGCGGGCGCCGTACGCGGAAATTCCGCATGACGAATCCGACCAGGTCAAATGGCTGTTCAATCATTGGGCCCGGGTCGACCGCTGGATCGAGCAGGTGAAAAACAAGAACGAATAGCGCGCCGGCTAAACGGGAGAAAACGATGCAATCCTATGCCAGGCCCACTCTTTTTTGCAGCAAATGTCTGGGCTTCGCTGCCTGTCGCTGGAACGGCGCAACCGTACGCAGCGAGGCGGTCGCCGCGCTGACGCCGCACGTCGATTTCGTCACGGCCTGTCCCGAGATGGAAATCGGCTTGGGCGTGCCGCGCAAACCGGTGCGCATCGTCCGCGTAAACGGCGAGCCGCGCCTGTTGCAGCCGGACACCGACGGCGATTTCACCGTCGCAATGCTCGAGCGCGTGCGGGAAATTTTGGCCGGACTGCCCGCCGTCGAAGGCTTCATCCTCAAGACACGCTCGCCGTCGTGCGGTCCGTATGAGGTGAAAATGTACGACGGCGCGGCGGTCGCGCGCACGGCCGGTTTTCTGGGCGGAGCCATCATGGAGAAATTCGGCAAGCTGGCGGTGGAGGACGAGGGGCGGCTGACCAACTTTGCGTTGCGCGAGCGGTTTCTGATCAAGATTTTCGCCCTGGCCGATTTTCGCCGCGCACGCCACACCGGCCGCATCGCCGCGCTGCAGGATTTTCACGCCCGCAACAAGCTGATGCTCATGGCCTGCCACCAGAGCGGACAGAAGACGCTCGGACGCCTGCTGGGCAATCGCGACAAACTCCCATTTGATGCGGTGGCGGCCGATTACGAGCAGCATTTGATTCAGGCGTTGCGCTACGGACCCAAGCCCAGCCAGGTGATCAACGTGCTGATGCACGCGCTGGGGTATTTTAAAAAGGAGTTGCGGGCGAAGGAAAAAGCGTTGTTTCTCGATCTGCTCGAGCAGTATCGCGCCGGCCGCACGCCGTTGAGCGCGCCCACGGCGGTGCTGCGCGCCTGGATCGCCCGCGTCCAGGAGCCGTACCTGGCGCAGCAAACCTTCTTCGCGCCCTATCCGCCGGAGTTGGCGGCGATCACCGATTCGGGCAAGGGACGCGATTATTGAGCGGAGCATGATTCAACCGACGCGAGTGCAGCCGCTGAACGATCGCCCGGAACAAAAGGGGCGGTACGTGCTGTATTGGATGCAGCAGGCGCAGCGCGTGGACGACAACCATGCGTTGGTCTTCGCCATGCGCCGGGCGAACGAATTGGCGCTGCCGCTGGTTGTGTTCTTCGGCCTCACCGACCGCTATCCGGGGGCCAACCTGCGCCATTATGCGTTTTTGCTCGAGGGGCTGACCGAAACGCACGAGCGCCTGACGGCCATGGGCGCACGCTTCACGCTGCAGGCGATCGCGCCGGAAGAGGGCGCGGTCGCCTTGGGATGCGAAGCCGCGCTGGCGGTGGTCGATGCGGGGTATCTGCGCCGGCAGCGGCAATGGCGGGCGGAGGCGGCGCGGCGGCTGGTCTGCCCGTTGATCCAAGTGGAAAGCGACGTGGTCGTGCCGCTGCACGTGGTCAGCGACAAGGCCGAATACGCCGCGCGCACGATTCGTCCGAAGATTTACCGGCATCTGGACGACTATCTGTTGCCGCTGCGGCCGATCGACTTGAAACACGACGCAACTTCGCTTGAACTGCCGGGCGAGGAACTGACCGGCACGCCCGAGCGGATACTCAACGCAATGGCGATCGACCGTTCCGTTTCACCCGCGCCGTTTCTACGCGGGGGTGCGACAAAAGCGCAAAGACTGCTGCGCGAATTCATCGAACGCAAGCTGGACCGCTACGCGACGGACCGCAACGATCCCACGCTCGACGCGCTGTCATCGATGAGCCCCTACCTGCATTTCGGCCAGATTTCGCCGTTGACCAGATCGGAAGAGCACACGTCTGAACTCCAGTCACCGAATACGATC
>CALBTQ010000485.1 GCA_937967875.1 uncultured Pseudomonadota bacterium | reverse complement strand
GATCGTATTCGGTGACTGGAGTTCAGACGTGTGCTCTTCCGATCTCACCTGATCGCCCATGCCCTCGGCCGTCATGCGCGAAGCGGCGATGCCGCGCCGGTTCAGATAGTTCATCACCGCCGTCGCCCGTTGCCTGGTCAGTTTTTCGGCGTTGGGCGTGCCGGCCGCCACGTGCCCTTCGATGCTGATGTTCACCCGCGGGTATTCCTGCAGAATCACCGCCACGTCGTTGAGCAGCATCTTGTCGGTTTTGGTCAGCGTCGCGCCGTTGGGATCGTTGAAGACCAGCGCGGTCGGCAGCACGATCTGATTTTCCAGCATCATCACGCCGCTGGGCTTTTTGGCCACGACCACCTCGGGCACGCCGTCCTCGTCCATGAAGCCGTTGACCGTTTCCGGTTCCAGCGGCGCGCCGTCGATGTTGTCGGCAACATTGTCGCCGTCGCTATCGGGATTGAGCGGATTGGTGCGCAGCTCGTTGACTTCCTGACCGTCGCTGATCGTATCGCCGTCGGTGTCGGCCTTGAGCGGGTCGGTGCCGTAAAGCCGCGCTTCCGCGCCGTCGGCCAGACCGTCGCCGTCGCTGTCGGCCTTGTTCGGATCGGTGTTGTACTGCTGCACTTCCTCGTTGTCGCGCAGGCTGTCGCCGTCGGTGTCCGGATTGTTCGGATCGGTTTTGTAGACCTTCTCCTCCATGTAGTCGGTCAGGCCGTCGCGGTCAGTGTCGGTCTTGTACGGATCGGCCGCCGGTACGATCGCTCCAGCTTGTTCGCCGTAAACCAGTTTCGGATACGAGAAGGAAACGCCGGCCAGCCCGCGATACAACGGACTGCCGATGCCGTCGGTCAGACCGAAGCCGCCGGCGAGGGTAAAGTTCACGCCGATCGGCGTGTACATACGCACGCCGACCAACGCTTCCATCGGCACGGTTGCGTCGATTTCGTCCACGCCGTAATCGACCGTCCGACCGATCAGTTCGCCCGTCAGGCCGATCCACTGATCGAGCGCCACGTCCAGACCGAAGCCGCCGTAGATCTGCCCCTCCGGCGACAGGTCGTCCACGTCGCTGAGGTACTTGTAGCCCACATTGGCCGCCAGATTGACCATCGCCAACCGTTTGTCGACAATCAAGTGCCCGCCGAAGGTCATCGCCCCCGCGCCGACGTAATACTCGTCGCCGCCCGTGGGCGCCGTGACGTATCCGCCCAACGCCAAACCGAACAGGCCCGGCTCATTGCGCAAGATGCGCAGTTTGGCGCCGACGATCGCATCGCCGATGCGCGCGACCATCTCGTCTTCCGGCTCGCCGAAATCGGGAATGATGAAATCGTTCAGATCGTCGCCGACGACCATGTTGTAGCTGCCGCCGGCCATCAGGTCGATCCGGTCGAACAAGCCGACCGCCAGGTAGCCTTGCCCGCTGACCATCTGCTCGACGACGTCGAATTCGTCGCCGTTCTCATATTCGAAACGCACCGGGGCGGCGGCGTAGTTGCCGAAGACGCCGACGGCGAACTGGCCCATCGCCAGCGGATCGCTCGTATACAACGTCAACAGGTTTTGCGGACCCATGGCCGGAACGACATTTTGCGCATCGATGGCCAGGGCCGGCGACGCGGCCGCCAGGAGAATCGCCAGGAGTAAATTCAACCGCCGTTTCATCTATAGACTCCTCTTGCGGGAACCGAGTTTCAACGTCAGGACGAGGCTGAACAACATCAGCCAGGGCAGGGCGTCGGCGTTGTCGCCGCCGGCTCCGGCCGCGCAACCGTTGTTGCAATAGGTTTCCTCGTCGTCGTTGTCATGTTCCCGATCCGGACAGCAATCGTCAATCGCCAAAATCGTCTGCGCCGTCGACTTGCCGCCGTTGGCGTCCAGAACGGTCAGCACGACGGGAAGATCGCCGCCGATCTGATAGGCGTGCGAGGTTTCCGCGTTCGTCGCCGTGCGGCCGTCGCCGAAATCCCAGAAGTAGCGCAACGCATCGCCTTCGGCGTCAAACGACGCCGTCGCGTCGAATTGCCACGAGCCGTCGGCGTTTTCATAAACGATGAAGGAGGCCGTCGGCGACGTGTTGGTGGGATGAACTTGCGTGCGGAAAATCGTGCGTTGTTCCGCTCCCCGCGCCGGCGGGAAACCCACTTCGTCGAAATCGACGCCCGCCACCGAGCCGTGCGCATACAATACAACTTCACCCCGTTCGCCCAGCCCCACATCGAGATCGGAAGAGCGTCGTGTAGGGAAAGAGTGTAGATCTCGGTGG
>CALBTQ010000484.1 GCA_937967875.1 uncultured Pseudomonadota bacterium | reverse complement strand
CGCGGGTAGTAGCGGCGGATCTGTTCGTTGCTCCCCTCGGCAGCCAAGCGCGTCTGCATAGGCTGGCCGCTTGTTTCCCCCATGGCCGTGTTGACCACGCTGTCGATGAAGTCGCGGCCCATTGTGCTCATGTAGCCTTCCTGGGCGATGCGCTCGTTGAAGTCGTTCAGCACGGTCTCCATCACCTCGGGCGTGATGTCGCCCATGCGGGGAATGGTGGTGACGATCAAACGGATTTCATCGTCGCCCAGGCTCGTGAACACGTCGGCGCTGATCTCTTCCCCGAGGAACATCAACAATGCGGCGGCTTTTTCCGCACCCCTGAGTCTTCGTTTTACTCCGACCATTTCCTCAGACATGGTCCGCTCCTTTGCTTAGTCTTCTTTGAGCCACTTGCGCACCATCAGAGTCACCGCGTTGCGATCCATGGCGGCGGTTTCCAGCAAGCTCGAACGCTGTTGCTCGAGTTTGCGCATCCGCTCATGCAGATCGGCGTGCTCCGTTTTCTCGGCTTCACCGGGCGCGCCCTCACCGCCCAACTGCGCTTCCAACTCGCCGACGGTCGCGCCGCGCAGCATGCCGGCCGGGATGCCCAACTCGGCTTCGAGCCCCGGTTCGGCGGTCAGCCAACGCACCAGCGGCCGCACCACGAACATCAGGAACAACAGCACGCCGATGATCGCCATCGCATAGTTGAGGATCTGCAGGTAGAAACCGGTTTTGTCCATCTTCAAGGCCGCCTCGTCGCCCAAACCTTCAGGTGCGAAAGCGATGTTGGCCACCTCGATCTGGTCGCCGCGTTGCAGGCTGAAGCCGACCGCTTTTTTAATGATCTCGGTGTAGGTGTTCATCTCCTCGTCGGTGCGCGGCACATAGGCGCGCTCGGCCTTGCCCTCGGCGTTTTCCTTTTCCTGATAGGAGCCGTCGATCAGCACGGCCACCGACAATTTCTTGATCGTTCCGCCCATCTGGGTGATGGTCGAGGTCGTGCGCGAAATTTCATAATTGATCGTTTCCTGCCGCTTTTCACCGCTGCTTTGCTGACTCTTGCCCTCTTCGTAAGCGGTTTCGGGCAGGTTGGATTCCGCGCCCGGGAAGGCGGCGGTGTTGCTTTCCTTGTCCTCGTTCTTGCTGGTGACGACCTGCTCGGAACGCACAACCTGGCCTTCCGGATCGTACACTTCCTGCACCTTCTGGATCTGCTGGTCGTTGAGTTCTACGGTCACCTTGGCCGCCACTTTTTCCGGTCCGATCGACCGCGCCAGCAAGCCGATGATGCGCTGCTCGTATTGACGCTCCATTCCGTGCGCCGTATCGGTGAGCGAGCCGCCGCCCGCCTCGTCCGTCTTTTTCGAAAGCACGCGGCCCTTCGAGTCGATGACCGTCACGTTGTTCGCGTCCAATCCCTCGACGCTGGAGCTGATCAAAAAGACGATGCCGTTGATCTGCTCGTCGCTGAGCCGGCCGTTGGCGGCCAGCTTGACGACGATCGAGGCGGTCGTGTCTTTGCGATCCTGCTCGAACAGCTTTTCCTCCGGCAGCACCAGGTGCACCCGGCAGCCTTCGACCACGTCGATCTGCTGAATCGTGCGCGCCAATTCGCCCTGCATCGCCCGCAAGTACGCCACGCGCATCTGAAAATCGGTCATCCCCAGCGACTTGCGGTCGAACAACTCGAAGCCGACGCCGCCGCCGGTCGGCAAACCGGCGTTGGCCAATGACATGCGCACCTCGTAATAGTCCCCCGCGGGCACCGAAACCGCCGTGCCGCCGCGCGAGATCTGATACTGGATTTTATTGTCCTTGAGATGCGTGACGATCGAGTTGGCGTCCTCGGCCGACAGATCGGTATACAGGATTCGGTACTCCGGTTGCCCGGCCCAGTAAACCAATCCCATAAAGGATGCAAAGAGGATGGTAAAAATCAGCAGAAAACTAATTTTTTTACCCAGCGACAACTGGGTAAACATGCCCCGCAATTGGCGGAACGAATCGCCGATCGATGCCATCTGTACCCTTCCCTTTCATTTGGACGGACGATAGGGATTTACACAGACATCCGCATTATTTCATTGTACGCACTGATGATCTTGTCGCGGATCTCCATCAGCATTTTGAAGGAGATGTCCGCTTTCTGCAGGGCCAGCATGGCCTCATGAATGTTGGTCGCCTTGCCCGCGGCCAATTCGAGGACCTGCCGGTCCGCATCTTTCTCCAGGCCGCTGACTTCCGCGATCGCCTTCTTGAGGACCTCGTTGAAACTGGGTCCCTGCTCCTCGCCCTCGGCTTTCTTCACCGCCGTCTGCGGCTTGGGCTGCAGCACTTCGAGGGCGCGGAGTTTTGCGTCAAGTGTGATGTCTTTCATCACCTACTCCTACCGACCGAGGCCAAGCGCCTGTTTGGCCATGTTCTTGGCCGTCTGCATCGTGGCCAAGTTCGCTTCATAACTACGCGCCGCATTCATTAAATCGGTCATTTCCTCGACAAGATTGATGTTGGGCATCGCCACGAAACCGCGCGCGTCCGCGTCCGGATGATCCGGATCGTAAACCAGCAGCGGATCGCGGCTGTCGTCGGCCACCTTGTTCACGGCCACACCGTACAGCTTGCGCTGTTCGTCGAGGGAATTCTGGAAATCGTTGCCGATTTCCACCGATTCGAAAACCGGCGCCATGCGGCGATAGGGTTCTCCTCCCGGCCCCTTGGTGGTGTTGATGTTGGCCAGGTTGCTCGAAACGATCTGCATGCGCAGGCGCTGGGCTTGCAAACCGCTCGAAGCAATTTCCATGACATTCATGAGGGCCATGCTCGTCTCCTTCTCGGGTCACAGATGGCTTGTCCGTCCGTACCCCGGAAGTAGCAATCATGATGCCAATCATCACGTCTGAGCATTTGAGGACCTATCGCTATGATTTTACAACCTTTTTCCTCAGGCGAGTTTTTCCGCTCCTCACCCGGTATGGGAAAAGTCTGCCCCTTAATCGGTAACACTGTCCCCCCCTTTCGGGAAATCAAAGCCCTCGAGGGCATATTCATTGAGCTTGTTGCGCAGCGTGCGAATCGAAATTCCGAGCACCTCGGCCGTCTTGGTGCGATTGCCGCCCTGTTCGGCCAGCACGGCCAGAATGGTGCGGCGCTCCACATCGCGCAAGTTGCGGCCGGAAAAATCGCCGGTCGTCGTCGCCGCTTTGGCCTCACCGAGCTTGCCTTCGAGCGCCAGGTGCTCCATCTCGATCGGCTCGTCGCCGGCCAGCAGGGCGGCCCGTTCGACCACGTTGCGCAGTTCGCGCACATTGCCCTTCCACGGATGACGCTGGATGGCGTCGCGCGCTTCGGGGCTGATCTGCCGGCTCTCGCCGAACATGTCCAGGAAAAAGTCGACCAGCGGATCGATGTCCTCCGGGCGTTCGCGCAACGGCGGCAACTCCAGCGGAATCACCGCGAGGCGATAGTACAGGTCCTCGCGGAAATCGCCCTTTTCGACCAGAGCGCGCAGATCGGCGTTGGTCGTGGCGACCACGCGAATGTCGATGGGAATGGGCATGCCGCCGCCGACGCGGTCGATTTTGCGTTCCTGCAGCACGCGCAGCAGCTTGGCTTGCAACGGCATGGCCATTTCGCCGATTTCGTCCAGCAGCAGCGTGCCTTTGTCGGCCAGCTCGAACTTGCCTTCCTTTTTCGCCGCTGCGCCGGTAAACGCGCCTTTTTCGTGGCCGAACAGTTCGCTTTCCAACAGATGTTCGGGCAAGGCCGCGCAGTTGACGGCGATGAATGGTCCGCCGGCGCGTTTGCTTTCCTCGTGCACCAGGCGCGCGACGACCTCTTTGCCGGTGCCGCTTTCGCCCTGAATCAAAATGGTCGCGTCGGACGTGGCGACCCGGCGCGCGATCTTGAGCAGCTTGAGCATCCGCGGATTGCGGGTAATGATCTGCAGTTGTTCGCCGCGGGCATCGCGGATCGAGCCGGTCGGCTCGTCCATATCGGCCAGACAGTCGTTGATCGCCTGCTCGAGCACCTCGACCGAAAACGGCTTCACAACGTAATCGGCCGCGCCATGCTTCATCGCCTCGACCGCCCCGGCGATCGTGCCGTAACCGGTAATGACCAGCACGGGCATGTCCGGATACTGTTCGCGCGTGTTGCGCAGCAGGTCCATGCCGTCCATCTGCGGCATTTTCACATCGGTGACCAACATGCGGTAAGTGCGTCTGCCCAGCAGGTCCAGCGCCTGACGGCCGTTTTCGGCCAGGTCGACCGCATAGCCCATGCGGCCGATGGACATGCCCAGCGCCTCGCGCATCGAGGGATCGTCATCAGCAACCAGCATCCATTCCTTACCCGTGGCCATCGTGTCTCCTACTCCTGCAACGTAATGATAAACGTGGTTCCTTCACCGATCGCACTCTCCACGCCGATCGACCCGCCGTGCGCTTTGACGATGTTATGCACCAGCGCCAGGCCCAGGCCGGTGCCGCGATCCTTGGTGGTGAAAAACGGATGGAATACCCGCTCGCGCACCTCGCCGCTCATCCCCACGCCGGTGTCGGCCACCGAAAACGCGACCGCCGCACCGTTGCCGGTTTCGCCCCCGCGCCGGCTGGCGATGGTCAGACGGCCGCCATCGGGCATCGCCTGCACCGCGTTGAGAATGAGGTTGAGCAGCACCTGCCGCCACAACTCCGGATCCACGCGCATGAACGAAGCGTCGGGCGCCAATGCGCGCACCACTTCGATCTTCTGTCGCGTCAGTTGATGCTCCAGATCGCTCAGCGTCTTGTCGACCAGTTCCTGCATGTCGGTCGACTCCATCACCGGATCGGCGCCCTTGGCGAACGACAGCAGATTGCCGATGACGTAATTGAGGCCCTTGATGCCTTCCTGCACCTTGCGCGCCAGGTCGGCGTGCTCCGGCTGATCGGCCAGATCGCGTTTGAGCATGCTGGCGAACAGTTCGATCGAGCCCATCGGGTTGCGAATTTCATGGACGATCTGCACGGCCATCTCACCCATCGCCGCCAGCCGGTCGGTGCGCAACGCTTCGCGTCGGCGGACAACCTGTCCGGTAACGTCCTCGGCCAGCAAGATTGTCCCCTCGCCCTGCTCACTGACGCCGCGCATCTTGTGCGTGGACACCCGCAGGACCAACGGGTGCGGCGCGTCGGCGTCGCCGATCTCGGTTTCGGGAATCAAGGTTGTCGAATGCAAGAGGTCCCCCAACCCCGGCATCCCCTGGAAACGGAGGGAAAACAACTGTTCCATATCCTGGCCGACGATTTGCTTCTGGTCACAGCCGAACAAAGTTTGTGCCGCATGGTTCAGCCGGACCACCTGGCCCTTTCCGTCGAAAACCACCACCGCAAGGTGGAGGCTTTCCAACACATCCGTCAACTGGTCGCTCACCCGTTGGGTGGTTTCCAATTGCACGGACAATTCCTCGTTCTTTTTTTCCAGCTCGAGATTGAGCTGATCGACCCGCTCCTGCAAGTCGTTGTACGCCTTTTCGATGGCCTTGCTGGTCAGCGTGAATTTCTCAAACGCCTCGATCAGCAGGTCCGGATCGATATCGGCGCGCGCGGCCCTCTTTTCGGGGTCCGTCATGGCAAAGTCTCCCAGTCCGGTGTATCGCCAAAGCGCGTCTTGTTTTTCTGCTGCCACACCAAGTAATCATTATAAGACCATTCGCTGCGCGGCCAAAACCATTTCGGCTGCGCCGGTTCACCGGTCTGTTCGGGTTCGGTCAGTTTCTCGCCGGCGGCAAGGATGGCCTGTGAGCGGCGAATCTTGGCCATGTGGGTCAACCGGTCGTCCGGCAACGCCAGTTGCAGGTAAAGATCGAAATTGTTGCGCGCCTCCTGATACCGCTTGGCGCGATACAACGCGTCGCCCAAATGGAAGTAAACCTCGGCCCGCTTGGCATTGAGGCCGTCGTTTTCGTTGGGCGGGCCGTACAAATTGGCCGCGTTGCTCAGGCTTTCGGTCGCCGCTTCGGGCGCTTTGTCCTTCAACAGAATCAGCCCCATCTCCAAAGCCAACGTGGCTTTCTCGACCGGATCGACCGCCTCCGCGCCGGCCAGCGCCAGTTGACGCAGCGCCCGCCGCAAAAAGCCCCGGTCGCTATCCAGCCACGCCCATAGCAAATGCGCCTCGTGCCGCAGCGGATCGAGCGTATCCTGTTGTTTCTTGTCGGTGGCCTCCAGCAGCGTGCGGCACTGAGCAACGGCATTTTTTGCGTCGCCGCGCAAGGCATAGGCCCGCGCACGGAACATCATCGCCTGCGTCGGATAGGTTTCGGCCAACGGATTATCCTGCGCGATCGACAAGAGCGTGTCGGCCAATAAATTTTGATTGAACAGTTCGCCCAGTTCATTGTACATGGCCAGGGGCATGGCGGGCACATCCAGGTACGGCCGATAGCGGATGAAAACCTTGGCGATGTACATCGGATCGTCGCGCTTACCGGCCATGATCATCGAAAAACCGCTGAGCATCATGTTCAAGGCGTTGCTGGCATAAGCCACGTCTTCCGGATTGTCGAAGACATCCATCAAGTCCTCGATCGCCGCCAACGGCCGCCCGATCGTCAGGTAGTAGCGACCCAACAACAACGCCGCGATCTGGTTGAGCTCGCGATAATCGTTCTGATCGCGCACTTCGCGCAGCAGTTTTTCGGTCTCCAAGTCGGCCTTGTCGGGAAAAGCCAGCAGGCGCAATTCGGCCAGCTGGAACTTGGCTTTGACGCCCGCGAACGTTTCGGGATGCTTGTTCACCAAATCGAGGTAACGCTCGAGCGCGTCTTTGTACTGCTGATTGCGCTGCGCATCTTCGGCGATGAACAACGAACTGGTCGGCGCGTCGTCGCCGTTGGGAAAGCGCTTGAGATAGATGCTGAACGCCATCATCGCCCGCTCGTATTTTTTGTGCACCAGAAGCACTTCGCCCAAGGTGAACAACTCGTAGTCCTCGAGGAATTCCAGATCCTCCGGCCAGTTGATCGACCTCTCGAACACCGCCAGCGCATCTTTGTAGCGCTGCATGCGGAATTGCGCGATCGCCAGTCCCAGCGAGGCATGATAGATAATCTGCGCGTCTTTCGCGGTGTTAAGCACTTCTTCGTCCATCTTTTCCGAATCGCGCAGTTCGCCGGCGCGCAACTGCGACATGATCAAACCCAACCGCGCGTGATCGGCCAGCGGATCGCCCGGATACCAGTCGATCAACAGACCGTACTCCGCTTCCGCATCATAGACAAAACCTTGACGGTCGTTGAGCGTGGCCAGGCGGAACAGCACCAGCGGCTGGTTTTCCCAACGCGGGTAACGGCGGACAAGCATGTCGTAAATCGGCTTGGCGTATTTGTACTGAAACACCGGCACTTCCAACCCGATGCGGAAATAGCATTCGGCGACCAACAGGTGAAATGCGGGCACCGACCACAGCGCCGGATGCCGCAGGGCCATCAAAAACGCATCATTTAGCGCCTGCACCGGTTGGTCGTCGTGCAGCATGGTGATGACCTGGGCGAATCCGGCTTCACGGATGATCGCCGCGGTTTCGGACGGCAAAACGATTTCATGGAAGACGGTTTCAAAAGCGAGAAGTTTGCGCTCCTGTTGTGGCGGCACGTTCTGCGCGGCGGCAAAGGTCGGCAATAAAATCGCCGCGAGCACGAGCAGCAGCGTCAAATTATTGCGATTTTTTGCCATAATCCGGGTCAAACCACACGCCTTCCTTCACTTGGACCACGTCGCATCCTTCTATAGCAAGGTATATGCCGAGAAGGCGGAAAAAGCAAAAGCTATATTTACTTGATTTTTCATGAGATTTTCTCAGCAAGCGCCTGCCTGGGTCGCCATGACTCGTCATATATTTGACGCTTCCACGGTTAACAGTAATGCTTGCGGGAGAAAAACAGTCAAAAAAAGGTCAATTATCGAAGTCAAGATCCTTCTTTTTGATCTTTTCGACCAGGGTTGTGCGCTTAAGGCCCAGCAGCTTGGCGGCAAGATTTTTATTGCCCCGCGCCTTGGTCATCGCGGCAAGAATGAGGCGATTTTCAAAATCGTTGACCATGGTGTTGAAATCCAGGCCGTCGTCGGGAATCTCGACCGTGTGCCCCATGACCTTCACCGCGCCGCGCTGGAATTTTTCCGGCAGATCGTCGAGCCGGATATCGCCGGTTTCGTTGAGAATGACCAGCCGCTCGATCAGATTTTCCAACTCGCGGACGTTGCCCGGCCAATCGTAGGTCTGGAAAGCGTCGATCACCTCGATGCTCAGCGGCTTGATTTTGCGCTGCTTCTGCCGGCAAAACAGTTCGAGAAAATAACTGGCCAGCAGCACGATATCGTCGGTGCGTTCGCGCAACGCCGGGATGTGAATGGGAATGACGCTCAGCCGGTAATACAGGTCCTCGCGAAACAGGCGTTCGGACACGCGCAGTTCCAAATTCTGGTTGGTGGCGGCGATGATGCGCACGTCGACCTTGCGCGTTTTATTCGATCCGACCGGCTCGAATTCCTGCTCCTGAATCACGCGCAGCACCTTGACCTGCAACGAGGGGCTCATATCGCCGATCTCGTCGAGGAACAGCGTGCCGCCGTTGGCCGCTTCGAAACGGCCGATGCGGTTGGT
This sequence comes from uncultured Pseudomonadota bacterium, assembly GCA_937967875.1. Lineage (GTDB taxonomy): Bacteria > Lernaellota > Lernaellaia > Lernaellales > Lernaellaceae > CALBTQ01. The sequence goes on along the minus strand of CALBTQ010000484.1, from coordinate 959 downwards.
GGTCGCGCCGGTAAACGCTCCCTTGACGTGCCCGAACAATTCGCTTTCCAGCAGAGTCTCGGGAATGGCGCCGCAGTTGACCGGAATCAGGTACCGCTCTTTGCGGTTGGAATTGTAGTGGATGGCCCGCGCGACCAGTTCCTTGCCGGTGCCCGAATCGCCCTGAATCAAAACGGTGGAATCGGAATCGGCCACCTTTTCAATCAGCCGGAAGACGTCCTGCATCGGCTTGGAGTCGCCGATGATGTTCTCGAAACGATACTTGCGCTTGAGCTGCTTTTTCAGCGTGACGTTTTCGCTCTGCAGCACCTGGTATTCGATCGCGCGCTTGATGACCAGCCGGATTTCATCGAGTTCGTAGGGCTTGGAAACATAGTCGAACGCGCCGAGCTTCATCGCCTGAATGGCGCTGCTGGTGGATGCATAACCGGTGATCACGATGCCCATCGTCGCCGGCGAGATCGCCTTGATCTCGCGCAGCAGATCGAGCCCGTCCATCTTCGGCATTTTCAGATCGGTGATCAGCACATCGTACGGACTGGCCTGGAACATTTCCAGCGCCGCCATGCCGTCGGCCGATTCGTCAACCTCGAATCCCTCCAGGCGCAGAAAGCGGCTCAACGCCTCGCGCCCGGTTCTTTCATCGTCGGCGATCAGAATGCGATTGCTCACTTTTTACCGCCCGCTTGGATGGCTTCCTTGTTGCGGCGAAGCAACATGCGTTGGACATCGAAAACGCGTTTGACGATCCGGTCGCGATCGCTCGAATCCAGATCGATGAACTTCACGGCGACGCGGTTGGTTTTCTCGCTGCTCCAAGCCGGGTCCTGCTTGTCGACACGCAGCACTTCGGCCAGCGTGATGATCGGTCGCGGCGGATAGGTTTGCAGCACGAACTCCAAACGAATGACATCGCCGGACGCGAAAGATCGGAAGAGCGTCGTGTAGGGAAAGAGGGT
>CALBTQ010000483.1 GCA_937967875.1 uncultured Pseudomonadota bacterium | reverse complement strand
GCGTTTTGAAGCTCGCGGATATTGCCGGGCCAAGGGTAGGAGTCGAGCCGAGCACGAGCGGCGGCCTCGAATCCGCCGCACCTCATTTCGGTGTGGGCGAAAGATTCCTTTGCGAATAAATCGGCAAGCAGAGCGATGTCCGGAGTTCGCTCCCGCAGGGGCGGAAGGTCGACGGTTTCGACCGCCAGCCGATAGAAAAGATCATCTCTGAACTTCCGCTCCGCAATTAGAGTTTTTAAGCATCGGTTCGATGCCGCAACAACACGCACGTCGACTTTAACCGGCTTGCTGGAGCCGACGCGAACGATCTCGCCTTCCTGAAGTACGCGAAGCAGGCGGGCTTGATTCGCTGGGGAAAGTTCCTCGACCTCGTCCAGGAAGATTGTCCCGCCGTTGGCTTCCTCGAAGTGCCCTTTTCGCCTTTCGACGGCCCCGGTAAATGCGCCTTTTTCATGTCCGAAAAGTTCGGATTCGGCCAGCGTCTCGGTAATCGCGCCGCAGTTGACCGCGACAAAAGGTTTTGATTTTCTTGGACTGTGATAATGGATCGCCCGCGCGATGCCTTCTTTCCCAGTGCCGGTTTCGCCGAGAACAAGGACGTTGAAATTGGACGGCGCAAGCACCCGTCGCACTTCTGAAAAAATCTCCTCCATTGCCGTCGAGGCGGTGTGAAGGCTGTGATTGTATTTGTATTCGAGTGACGCCATTCGACCTTCCGAAACATCTTCTACTGAATACATACCGGCAAAACCGGCGAAACGTCGGTTAACCATAACGAAGGCGATATGCGTTGAAAATTTTTGTTAGCTGGCGACACATGGCGGGGTATCTTTCGACAGTCTTGCAGATGGACTCACGTTAGGTGTCGAGAGCAAACCATTCGTAATCGTTGCTCAATTTCGAGTTGTTAGGGGTGTCGTTAGGTGTCATTAGCTAACAAGAATTTACCCAAGGGCAATAATTTGAGTAAATCAGGGTCGCGCGGAACCGATCCGGCGGACAAAAGACAAACGGACCAGGAGGTCAGGACATGAATCACCACAGAATTAGAAGGATGACCGTGACGGGAGGTTTTCTGGACGGTCTCGATATCGAATTTTCCGATGGACTGAATTGTATGATCGGAGGTCGCGGCAGCGGCAAAACCACCATCCTTGAGGTCCTCCGATACGCGCTGGACAGGTTTCCGGACGGCGACAGCGGCGGTCAACGAAAGCCCTCGAAACGCTTCAACGAACTGATCGCGGCCAATCTGGATCGCGGCACGGTCGAGATCGAGTTCGAGACCCAGGATGGCCTGGTTTATAAGATCGAACGAACCGTGGGCGAAGCGCCGGTGGTGATAAAAGCCGACGGAGAGCGTGCAAATCCCTCGATACTCCATTCGGGTATCCTGATCGACGCGGGCATCTTCAGCCAGAACGAAGTGGAAGAAATCGCCATGCGTTCGAGCTACCTGCGAGAGGTGATCGACCGGTTCTGCACCCGCGATCTCGGCAAGATTCAGCAGGACATCGCCCAGGTCCGGGCGGCGCTGCAGCGCAACGCGACCGAACTCATCCAGATTTCCCTGCGGACGCAGAAAAGCGAAGCGGCGTTGCGCGACCTGCCCGATTACGAGGCGAAGCTGGCCAAGTTGAAGGAGACGGTCGGCAGCGCCAACCTGGGACCGGCGCTCGAGGAGGCCGCCCGTCTCAAGGAACTTCGCACCCGCGAATCGGCGGCGTTGTCACGGATTCAGCCGACGCTCGATTTCGTCAAGGAGCGACTCGCGCCGGTGCGTGGAGATGTCATCGGGGATTTCAAACAGGTTTTTACAGCCGAAGTCCTCGCCGGGCCTCATGGAAAAATCTTCCTTGAAGTGCAGGATGCGCTTTTAAAGGGCAACAAGCAATTTCAGAGCGCGATATCCGATGCGGAAAAGGCGCTCTCGCAAATGGAGGAGGCCGCTCGCCTTGCGCGATCCGACCTTGCATCTTCTCATGGACCGATTGAAGCCGCCTACCAGGAACTTCTGAAAAAGCACCAGGTGCATCAGCAACTTCTTCGGGAAATGCATGCGCTGGCGGGAAAGGTCGCTGAACTGCACGCCATTAAAGAGGAAGAGGCGCGACATACTGCCCGGCAACGGGAGGTGCTCGACGAACGCCAAAGCATCCTCGCAAAATTTTCTGATCTGACCGAAGCCCGTTTCCGCCTGCGCGAGCAGGTCGCCAAGGACCTGACTTCCAGGCTTGGAGGGCGCATACAGGTTCGCGTCGAGCAGGATGCCGACCGCGAACAATACAAAGCCTTTCTTGTCGATCAGCGAGATCAGACTTTCCGGCAATACAACAGGCCCATTGATCGAATCGTCCAGAGCGTTCCTCCCCGCACTCTGGCCGCGCTCATCGCCGAGCGGGATCTGGACGGTCTTGTTACACGCGCCGATATCGATGAAAACTTCGCCAAGGGCATGATGCATGGTCCTTTGTCACTGGCCCAGAACCTCTATCAGTTGGAGGTGATGGAACTGGAGGACGTCCCCGCGATTGAACTCATGATCGGCAATCAATGGCGGCCTTCGCATCAACTTTCGACAGGCCAAATGTGCTCGGTCGTGCTACCATTGCTTCTGCTTGAAAATGTGGCGCCCCTGCTCGTGGACCAGCCCGAAGACAACCTGGACAATAGCTTCGTTGCTGATGTGGTCGTCAAGCAGGTGGAAAAAATGCGTCGCAATCGGCAGATGATTTTCATCACGCACAACCCCAACATCCCGGTGCTCGGCATGGCGGAAAAGGTCGTGGCGATGGATTCGGACGGTGCCAGGGGTTGGGTGAAGGCCGAGGGGACTGTGGACGAAATGAAAGACCAAATAATCGATTTGCTTGAAGGTGGAGCGACAGCCTTCCAGACCAGGAAGGAGCGATACGGATGGTAGACCGCCTGGAAAAAATCAGGACCGCGCTTCAGAAAAAGGACTGGCAAGCCTGTGTGGATGCCGTCGAAGACATGGTGGAACTGTTGCGGGAACCTGGTGCGGTCTCAGTCGGCGAAGCGAACAAGTTGTTCGACCGGTTCGTTTCTCCCGACATGAAATGGGAGGTGCGCGAATCGTTCGCGCGGGCAATACCACGCCTGCCCGGACAATGGGCATCCAAGGCCATGTCCCAACTGCTCAACGATCCCAATCCCTATGTTCGCCAGGCGACCAGGCGCTCGCAAAGACTCCGCGATCAGACGGCTTTCGCCGATGACGCGGAGATTGATACGGTTCGTGCCGAAGATCTCGTCGCCCGATTGACCTGCATGAAGGATCACGAGGCGACGCAAGCGGTCCGCGAAGTAATCTACGAAGCGCAGAGCATGGTGATCGACGAGTTCACCCACGAATTGAAGAACATCATTCAGCGCGTGTTGACCCCGGTTTCACAGATCGAAAAAGCGCTATCGCCAACGGAGCGCGAACGCCTCCGCGAACCTTTGAGCAGCCTTCGCAAAGCGGCCAAAGCGCTCAAGTCTTTTTCCGACGACCTGCGTTGGATATCCGAACCGAGAACCTTAAAAATGTCGAAAACGAGCGTTCGGGAGGTGATCGGAAACATCGCGGACGCGATCAAAGCGACTCGCGGCATTTCCCTTCGGACTCCTCAGATGACGGATATTCAGTTCGACGCCGTCCACGAGCGACTTGTTCGGGCGCTTGCCAACATCGTTCGGAATGCGGTTGAGGCTTCGCCGGACCGAGGTGTGGTCATTCTGGATGCACTGAAAACGCATGACGGCGAGGAGGTCGAGTTTCGGATCACCGATCAAGGACCGGGCGTACCGGAAAAAATGCGTGCGGAGATTTTCAGCTTGGGCCAAACCACCAAGCGAAACGGCGGGCACCACGGGATGGGATTGTACCTGGCCCGCAAAGTTATTGTTGTGGAACACGGCGGCTCGATTCACGTTGAAGACGGGCCGGAGCAGGGAGCCGTGTTTAAAATTCGGGTTCCGATTTCCGCCGGTGGGCGGCAGATATCATAGTGATGATGGAGTATTGAATGGACGTAAAAAAAGTCGCGCTGATTGTTGACGATTTACCCGAGGCGCGGGATCAGATTCGACTCGACGTGGAAGCCCTTGGGCATGACGCGGTCGACGCTTCCACCTTCGATGAAGCCAGGGAATGGTTGAACGGAAACCGTCCCGATTATGTGGTGCTCGATCTTCAGATTCCCATGCGGGAGGGGACGCCAGCTGAAATCAAATATGGGATGACCCTTCTCGATGAAATCGTGGCGAAGCATCCCCGCACCGCAATCGTCGTGGTCACTGCGCATGGAAAAGATCGGAAGAGCACACGTCTGAACTCCAGTCACCGAATACGATCT
>CALBTQ010000482.1 GCA_937967875.1 uncultured Pseudomonadota bacterium | reverse complement strand
TACAATCTGTCGCCTCTGACGAAAACAATACACTTCGACCAAAGTGGATCTTACAACGGTCCACCGTTGGAAACTGATACTTTGGCGGACCTTGCGCCCGCGACGGCGTTGCGTTCCTTTCGTCCTCCACTGCCGGGTGCCCCATGGTGGGGATAATAGGGAGGCCGGTGAAAAACCGGCGCGGTCCCGCCACTGTGAGGAGGAACGCAGCGCGCCCACAAGCCACTGTCATGCGTGATGGGAAGGCGGCGCGCGGCACTCGACCTCCGAGCCAGGAAACCTGCCCGGTACGACAGGCCCGCGGCGACGCGGGCCGACACCCGCGGAGGTGGTTATGCGTTCTTCCTTTTTCCCCCTGGTTTTGTTGCTTTTGCTGACGGCGTTGCCGGCGGCGGCCGGTCCCTACACGGAAACGGGCATCGACAAGGACGATCCGGCGATCATCGCCTGGGCGAGCGACTACGCGAATTACCTGCCCGCCGACGGCGTCGACGAGCAATGGCGCACGCCGGAAAAGACGCTCGGACCGGCTTCCGGCGACCTGTACGACGTGACGGCGTTGGGCGAGCGCGCGCTGGACTCGACGGATCCGCCGGGTGAGATCACGTTGACTTTTGCCGAGCCGCTGCGCGATCGCGAGGGCGCCGATCTGGTCGTGTTCGAAAATTCCTTTCCGCTCGGCGAGGGGTTGTTCATCGAACTGGGTTTCGTCGAGGTGAGCACCGACGGCGCGCAGTGGGCGCGTTTTCCCAGCGTGTCGCTCACGGCCGGGCCGGTGGGCGATTACGGCCTGTTGGACCCGACCGACCTGCACAACCTGGCCGGCAAATTCCAGAACGCCTTCACCGTCAACCTGGGCACGCCCTTCGATCTGGCCGATCTGCAGGGCGACGAAGCGGTGATCGACGGTCTGGTCGATCTGCAGGACGTCCGCTTCGTGAAGATCGTCGACGTGCCCGGCGGCGGCGATTATTACGACAATGCAACCGCGTTGGGCTACGACGCGAATCATCCGATCTACGACGCCCATCCGACCTACGGCAGCGGCGGCTTCGACCTGGAGGCCATCGGCGCGCTGGACATGTCGCAGAGCGATCCGAGCGCTTCGGACGACGATGACGACGACCTCGGCGACGACGACGATTGGCGCGAGGACGAAGGCGACGACGACGATGACGACGACGACGCCGGCGGCTGCGCATAGGGGGCGGCGATGGTTGGCAAACGTCTGCTTTTCTGCGCGCTGCTGTGCGTTTTGCTCCTGACGGCCTGCGCCGACGACGAACAAACCGACGACGAGTTCCGCGACGGCGACGCGGCCTACCTGGTGATCGGCGGCGGCTTCAGCGAAACGCTGAGCGTGTTGCGCGTCGCGCCGGGACCGTCCTTCGAGCTGTTCGCCGACGTGGCCCCCACCGGCAGCGCGATCAACCACGCCGTCTACCGCGACGAAAATCTCTACGCCGTGTGCTCGCTGTCCAACTCGGTCGTCGTCTACGACCGCGACCTGCACGTCGAGCGCGAGGTGTCGGTCGGCGAGGGAACCAATCCGATGTACCTCGTTTTCGCCGACGAGCAAACCGCCTGGGTGACCGATCTGGTGGCCAACGACGTGCGCCTGGTCGACCTCGCGCCGGGCGTGGACGCCGACGAGCGAGTGCTGGCCGTCGTCGCCATGCCGGCGGGCGATGCGCTGCCGCGCGACGCGGACGTAACGCAAAGCTGGGCGCGACCGGGCGGCATGGCGGCGGTCGGCGGGCGGTTGTTTGTCGCGTTGTCGCATCTGTCGGGTGAGTTCATCGCCGGCGGCCCGGGGTTGATCGCGGTGATCGACGAAGACGCGCGCACACTGGAAACGACGATCGAGTTGGAGGGGCGCGACACGGTGCAGGTCGTGTACGACGAAACGCGCGGCGTGCTCTGGGCCGTGTCGGCGGGCGATTTCGCGACCGGCGCGGGGTTCGTCGGCAACGGCATGCTCGAAGCGCTCGACCCGGAAACGCTGCAGATCGTCGCGCTCATCGCCATCGACGGCGCGCGCGTCGAGGCGCTGCTGGGCGACGATTCGACCGCCTACCTGGGCAACGGCGGCGACGGGCGGCT
>CALBTQ010000481.1 GCA_937967875.1 uncultured Pseudomonadota bacterium | reverse complement strand
ACGATATCGTATTCGGTGACTGGAGTTCAGACGTGTGCTCTTCCGATCTACACACTCCTTTTCCGGCCTGCGAGCAGCAGACTAACGTTGTCTGCGCCCGCTCGCAAGAGCGAAACGTTACAGAATCTTTTCGGTTAAAGACCACGCCGCGCCTTGACCGGTTCAATCTTGGTGGTCACATTGGCCGCATGGAAAAGAAAACCGTTTTGTTCATCTGCACGCGCAACGCCTGCCGCAGCCAAATGGCCGAGGCGCTGGTCAATCATTTTCTCGGCGACCGGTGGGAGGCCTTTTCCGCCGGCACGCAGCCGAGCGCGCCCAACCCGCTGGCGTTGCGGGCGCTGGCCGAAATCGGCGTGGCGCATCCGCACGCGAAAAGCGAGTCGCTCGACGTGTATGCCGATCGTCCCTTCGATCTGGTGGTCACCCTGTGCGGCGACGCCGATCAAAACTGCCCCGTGTTTTTCGGCGGCAAACGGCGCGAGCACATCGGCTTCGACAATCCCGACGCGGCTACCGGCAGCGAAGAGGAACGCATGGTCGTCTTCCGCCGCGTGCGCGACGAGATCAAAGAAACGATCCTCGCCCGCCTGCGCGCGTACGATCCCGACGAAATCCCCCTCGTCATGCCGCAATTGTAGGGAATCGCTTCAGACGTCCTTGAATTTCTGGTCCAGATGATGCTCTTCCACCTGCACGCGCCACAGCAGCATCAGCATGTAGGGCAGCATCGCCAGCCAGGCGGTGTACGCCTGCGCCAGTTGCAGCACGCCCACCAGAAACAAAAAGTTGCCGGCGTAGATCGGATGCCGGAAATAGCGGTACGGACCGTCCTTGATCAGCGTATGCGAATCGTCGTCGTTGTACGCGGTCGGCGCGTAATTTCTTCCCAACGTCTTGTACGCCCAGGACGTCAGCAGCCGCGCGGCGATCACGGTGACCAGACCCGTGAAAAACAACGCCGGAATGCCGTCATCGATCGGCGAATGATGCCACGCCTCGGAGATGGCCATGCCCAGCACGAAACAATAGGTGATCAGCAGCGGCCGGTAGGTGGGATCGCCGGCGAAAATGTCGGCGCGTTCGTCCTTGTGGTAGCGTTGGCGCATGGCCAACCCATGAGCCAGGGACAACACGGCGGTTAAAACCAGACCGGTCAGCCAATATTGCCAGGTAAAATCCATCGATGGTCCCCTCGTGCTCCCCATGGTGAAACTAGGGGCAAATCGCCGCGACGTCAAGAAACAAAACGAGGTCGCGCGCCACATGTTAGGCGAAGCCAAAGGCGTGCAATCCGGGGATAAAAATTTTTCCCTTAATTTTCTCCCTCACCCCGGGCTGCGCCCGACCCTCTCCCCAAAGAGAGGGTGAAAACGACTGCCCGATCTCCCTTCTCCCGGTGGGAGAAGGAGCGGCGCTGAGAGCCGTTAAAAACCGGGGACACGACAAAATGCGTGTCCCCGATGCTCTTTTCCGCTTTACAGAATGCAATCGTACAGACAGGTGAGCAGCGGCGTGCAGGTGCCGTCCTCCTCGAATTGCGTGAAGCAGGCGTTGGTGCAAGTGTTCATTCCGCCTTCGGAGATGCAAAAATCGACGCACTCGCTGCGCGACATGGGCGCCTCGTCTTCGTCTTCCAGATACATCTGGCAATCGTCGTAGACGACCGCGCAGGCCTGCTCGCAGGACGTACCGTCGCCGCTGCCGCCGTCATCGTCATCATCATCGTCGTCGCCCCCACACCCCGCGACCAGCCACAAAGACATCGCCATAACCAACACCATCAACGGCAGCAAATACCCGACCTTCATGTTTGCCTCCTCAAGTTCCGGTTTGTCGTCGCTCATAATTGACTATTCGGTTAATTGATTGGAAAACATGAGACATATTTGACCGTTTGGTTAATAAATTTTACATGAGAGCATATAGTTTTTGATATCACTAAAGAATTTTGAAGGCTATTCTTTCAGTACGTCGATCAGTTCGCTCATTTCGGCGCCGCCGGTCAGTTCGAGGAAGATCGACTCGAGGCCGGAATCGGGTTCGGCCGACATCTGGCGCAGCTCGTCCATCGTGCCCTGGGCGATGATCCGGCCGTGGTTGATGATCGCGATGCGGTCGCAGACCTCCTCGGCCACTTCCAGCGTGTGGGTCGACATGAACAGCGTGTTGCCGTTGTCGACCAGGCGGCGGAAGATGCGCTTGACCAGCCGCGCGCCTTTCGGGTCCAGGCCGACCATCGGCTCGTCGACCATGAACACGTGCGGCCGGTGCAGCAGCGCGGCGCACATAATCAGGCGCTGCTTCATGCCGTGCGAAAAATTTTCAATCAGGTCGCCGGCCCAATCCTCCAGCTCGAACAGCTTGAGCAGGTCGTTGCCGAACGATTCGATTTCCTCGGCCGGCACGCTATAGAGCCCGCCGATGAACCGCAGAAACTCCTTGGCCGTGAGCTTTTCGTACAGGTACGGCCGGTCGGGGATGTACCCCAGGATCGCCTTGGCCTCCAGCGGATTCTTGATCGCGTCGATGCCGCCGATGAAGATCTCGCCGGCGGTCGGCTGCAGCATGCCCACGATCATCTTGATCGTCGTGGTCTTGCCCGCGCCGTTGGGCCCGAGGAAACCGAAGATCTCGCCCTCGCGCACTTCCAGGTCGAGGTTGTCCACGGCCACCAGATCGCCGTATTTTTTGGTCAAGCCCTTCGTGGTGATCATTGCCACTCCAAGACGTTGATGTTCACGCTTCCCATCAGCCGGATGATGTCGATCTGCCGGTCCAGCCCGCCCGAGACGATGCGCAGGTGCGTCGCGTCGGAGGGGAACTGGCCGAAGGTGGCGTCCAGGCTGATCCATTCGCCGACGTACACGCCGTTCCACGCGTGGTAATAAAACGCGCCCTGATGATACACCAGGCCCACGTGCACCTGCGCGGGCAGACCGGCCGCGCGCGCCAGGGCGGCGAACAGCGCGGCGTGCTCGTTGCAGTCGCCCTGCCGGACCATCAGCACTTCCTTGGCGCTGGTCATCGAAATGAGCGGTTTCTTTTTCAGGTTGACGTTCACCCACTTGGCGATCGCCCGGGCCGCGGCCAGCGCGTCGGCGCCTTCGGGGACGATCTCGCGCGCCTGCCGGTAGATGGCCGGATCGTCGACCTCCAGCAGGGGCGTGGGCTTGAGCTGCTCGAGCAATTTTTCGTCGTCGCCTCGGTAGGGGATCTTGAAGCCGCCCTTTTCCGGCAGCGGTTTTTTCACGACGGTCAGCACGTTATCGTCTTCGAGCGTCTGGCGCTCGTCGCCGATCGGCAGGTCGTCGAGGGTCACGCCGTTCAGGCGCACTTTGAGAAACCTGACGTTGCGCGGATCGGGAATCTGCTTGTCGCTGTTGACGGCGGACAACTCGGGGATGTCGGTCGGCTTTTTCGACCACCCCTGCTCCATCGCCACCCGGTGCGGTTCGCGCACCATGACGAAGCCGGCCAGATGCTGTTCGAGCGTTTCGCCGCGCTCGTCGACGATCGATTCGGCGCGCGCCCCGGCCAGGTCGGTGACCACGCGGAACGCGACGATCTTCGTGCCGTCGGCGGCGGTATGCTCGATGCGGTCGACCACACGGATCTTCGCCTTGTCGTACCGGAAGGTGGACGGTTCGAAGAAGGGCATCTCGTAGGTTTTACCCACCTGCAGGCCGCCCTCGTCGGCCAGCAGATCGGTCAGATCGTCGGGCATCAGCGGCACTTCGGTCAGCGGCAGCGTTTCCTCGCGCCGGCCGGCGGCGGTTTCGATGTCCAGGTCCAGCCGGTTGCCGCGCACCGTACCGATCACCTTGAACTTGACCAGGTCCGAGCTCATCGAAAAATCGAGATACTGCAGCTTGTGCTGCAAATCGGTCAGCACCTTGGTTTCGGTGCGCACCACTCGTTCGGCGCCCTGAATGGCCAGGCGCATGTAATTGTTGGTGCGCGTGACGAAACCCGATGGGGTCTGCTTGCGTTCGCTGGCCAGCCAGCCGATTTTCGTTCGCTTGTTGCCGGGTTGTTCGATGTAAAAGCCATACCATTTCTGGTCGGCGTCCAGGCCTTCGGCCGCGGCGACCTCCAACACGTTGGCGGCGTTCTTGTCGGGCAGATTGCGCACGGCGAAGATCGTCAGCATGGCCAGCCACACAACCAAAATAATCCACCGCACCGGTTTGGACATCGCCGCTCCTTTCAGTCAAGAAGGTAGCCGCTTCGGCCTTCGCACGCAAGCTGGCCGATAAACCTTCCGTGATTCAAGGGCGTTGTTGAAGCATCCGGCTGAGCACCAGTTCGGCGTTGGGCTCGGACAACCGCAGGCCGCCGGCCTCGACGATCGCCGCCGGCAATTCGAAGCGGTTCGGATCGACGCCGGTCCAGGTGAAGATCGGCCGGCCGAGTTTGCGCATGTGCTGCCAGGACGAAGCGGTGCCGCTTTTCAGGTGTCCGCCGACCACCACCAGCGCCTGCGCCAACCCCACGACGATCCGGTTGCGCGTGGGAAAGAAATCGCGCCGCGGCGGCGTGCCCGGCAACAGTTCGGTCACCACGCTGCCCTGCCGCGCCACCTTCTCAAACAACTCACGGTTTTTTTCAGGATAGCATTTGTCCAGGCCGGTGGCCGTCACCAGCACCGTGCGGCCGCCTGCGTTCAACGCGCCCCAATGCGCCGCCGCGTCCACGCCCTCGGCCCCGCCGCTGACGATCGTCACGCCGAAGGCGCTGAGCTTGCGGGCCAGCTCGCCGGCGAATTTGGTCGCCCGTTCGCCCGCCTGGCGCGGGCCGACGATCGCCACCGCGAACGCGTCCGGCGGCCATTGCGGTCCGCGGTAAAACAGAAACGGCGGCGGTTCGCTTATCCCGGCCAGCAGGCGCGGATAATCGTAGGCGCCCCAGAACGTGCCGCACCCACCGCGTCGCAAATAGGCCTCGACCCGTTGTTGTTCTTCAAGCAGGGGGGCTTTGTCGCCGGCGGGAAACAACTCGCTTTGGGCGCCCTGAGCCGTCAACGCATCCTGCGGCGAACCGTGTTCGCGCACCAGGTCGACGAAGCGCTTGGCCCCCACGCCGTTGAACCGCGCCAGCCGCACGGCGGCGAGCAATTGCCGGTGATGTTCGATCAGCAAGCCTTCTCCGATCGCTTCAAAAAAAGAAGCCAGAGGGGGGCAGAGCCTCTGGCCTGAAGCAAGGTTGTCGTCCGATGTGCAAACAACGAACCTGTTTCAGGATTTTTGCAATTATTATGCCCACTTAGACTATCTCTCGCGGCCTGCTGAAATCACTCGTTCATTCAACCGCTTGTCGCCAAAACTTCAAGCGACCTCTGCGGTCGTCCCCTCTGAAAAGAGTGATGAAAACTTAACATCTTTTCAAAAAGCTGAGACGGCTCAGCTTTCCTGACGCTTGTAGGTGGACACTTCCAGAACGGCATTGAGCAGCGTTTTGTCGTCGAAGCGCGCTTCCACGTGCAACTTGCGCACGCGCAACACCTTGGTCGAGTACTCGATTTCATACAGCAGACGGGTCAGTTCCTCGAGGGTGATCTTCTCGACCCGCATTTCGACGGCCTCTTCCTGATAGAAGTCGTTTTTCGGCTTGGCCTTGCTGACCATCGAGTCGATGCCCTGTTTGACGTTCACCTTTTCGGCGATGCGCGACAACTCGCTGAGCAGCGAAAGGCTCTGGTTGCGGTTGATCTGGCTTTCGATGCGGTTGAAGTCGCCCTTGATCTGCTCGAAACTCTTGTAGAGCCGGATGACTTCCCGCAGTTCGTTTTCCTTGACCTTGATCTTGTCGTCGATTCCGCCGATGCCCAAGCGCGGCAACACGACCACCCACAGGAGCATCAGCACCGCAACCACCGCACCGGCGATCATAGCGATTCGTTTTTGATGATCGTCAAGGTTCAGGTTCATCGCGTCTACTTCGTCCTCGTCTTGGTTTTCGCCTTGGGTTGCGTGCGCGCCCCGGCGGCGGCGGAACGCTCGCGGTCGGTCAGGTGCACGGAGAACTTGAATTTCACCTTCTCCGACACCGAGCGGCTCGACTCTTTCTTCACGCTCTTGAAGCCGGTCAGTCCGGCCAGCACGTTTTCGATTTTATCGACGTCGTCGAAGGCGTTGCATTCGCCCTCGAACTTGAGCAGGTCCGGCGTCAGGTCGATCTTCTTGATGTCCACGGTGATGTCGGGCGGAATCGCCTCGGAGAGCTGCTTGATCACGTCCAGTGCCCGCAGGTCGCCCTCGCCCAGGAAGCCGACGGTTTTGTATTTGTCCATCGTCTTGCCGATCTGCGCCTGGAACTGCTGCAACGGCTGCGTCGGCGGCACGCCGGGGAACGCCTTGAGGTAGATCTGCACCACCTGGTCCGACAGCGCCTGGTGGTACTTGCGCTTTTGCATGTTCGACGCCACGACGTTGTACAGCAGCAGGGCCAAAATGACGACGCCCACCACCACCGCCGAACGGATCGACGCCTTCATCGCCGTGCGTTGCTTGCGATAGAAAAATTCGCCCAGGCGCAAATTGAGCTTCATGTTGCGCAACGGACCCACGCCGCTGTGCACCTCGGCGAGCGCCGCGGCGAACCGCGCCTGGTTGATCTGTTCGTCGTCGCTGTTGTTGACCGGCGAGCCGGCCGGCAACGAGGTGAAGCGCGCAACATCGACGCCCAATTCGTCGGCCAGCAGATCGTCCAAACCCCGCAACAGACTGCCGCGGCCCAGGATGTAGAGCCGGGTGATTTCCACCCCGTACTGCGACCGCGCGCCCTGCAGCACCTGGCGCAAACGGACCAGCAACGGCTCCAGGCTCTCGCGCAAGACCTGCGCCACCTTGTCGTCGACCCGTAGGTCGGCTTTGGTCTCTTTGAGTTCCCGCGCCCGGTCGGCATCGATGCTCAGCGCCTTGGCCAGCTTTTCGTCCAGCATCGCGCCGCCCATCGGAATCGAACGCAGGTTGAGCAGCTCGCCCTTGTTCACCAGCGTCAAGTCGGTGTAATGCCGCCCGAAATCGACCAACGCGTACGCGCCCTGCTCCTCGGGCAGTTGCAGGGTCGCCGCACCGTACAGCGAAAACGGAATGACGCCGACCTTCTTCGGATCGACGCCGGCCTGCGCCAGATGCCCCAGGAACTTTTTGATGTTTTCCTTGGGCGTGATGCACACCATTACTTTAAAGCCGCCCTCGGGGGCTTTGCCGAGCACATCAAAGGCGACATGCATGGTTTCCAGGTTGAACGGGACGATGTTTTCCAGCTCGAAGGGCAGAATCTGCTCGATGCGCCGGCGGTTGTCGAACGGCAGGGTCAGAAAATGGGTGGTGACTTCCGCGCCGGGCACCGAGGTGTGCACTTCCTGATACTCGAGGTTGTGCTTTTTGAGCAGGTCAGCCAGACCGAACACCCAGGGCGGCGGCGTTTCGGTCGGTTGCGGCGTCGGCTCCGCGCCGGGAACACCTGCGTCCGCCTCGTCCTCGGCCAGGTCCTCGGCTTGGGAGGCGATCACTTGCGCTTCCATCGGCGGCAGGCGATGCGCCACGTCTTCCGGACGCGGCACGGGCTCGACGTACGTGGCCAGCACGTTGACGTCGCGCCAGGACACCTCGGCCAACACGGCCTTGATTTCCGTCGTCCCGATGTCGATGCCCAGAATCAGATGCGCCATCTAATTTCGCTTCCTTTTCGCGTTTTCGCCCCCTACAGACCCGGAGAGCGACGGCGAAGTTAAACCATCCCAAGCAGGATGTTTCTGTCTACCAGAACCTTCTTCCCGCTGCAAGCGGCAAAAGGCGAAACGCCCCCGCCCACGGGCCTCGCGCGGCAGCGAAAAAAGGCGTTGGCGATGCCGGCCGATTCCTGTAACATGGGTTTTGGGTTCGCGGATTGCCTACGAATCAAATCGATCACAATGAAATAATTTTCTTTTTTCGACGGAAAAATTGATTCGCGAAGGCCGTTGCAAAGGCCATGGAAAATAGAATAAATATATGATACTAAATTTCGGCTTTCAAAGGTTTGGCTCGTCGCCGGACTGTTGAACGTCCAAAATATACTCATGTATTGGGGTTTGAAGGAACCATCGCTGCGAACCCGGATTCGCGGAGGCGTTAAAGGTGAGGAAAATCGAATTGACGCAGGCTCAGCCGGGCGACGTGCTGGCTCAGCCGATCGAGAACAACAAAGGCATCGTCCTGTGCGGCGCCGGAACCGAGTTGACGCAGACTTTGATCGATCGCTTCGAACGGATGGAAATCGCCGCCCTGTGGGTGGAGAGCAACGAGTCGATCGACACCGAACAATTCGAAAAAATGAAGGCCAAAAAGATCGGAAGAGCGTCGTGTAGGGAAAGAGTGTAGATCTAGGTGGTCG
>CALBTQ010000480.1 GCA_937967875.1 uncultured Pseudomonadota bacterium | reverse complement strand
CCTGACTTTTGCTGCCGTTCTATTTGTCCAGATCGCGTTTCCCAAAAAAACCGTATCGCACTCGCGATTTGTTTATCCAATTCCGTCAAAATAAGTTCTCCTACCGAACGACAACAATCTCCGATTTGCTGAATAAATCCGAAGAACCTGCATCAATTCTTTGTCTCGCCAATTCGAAATAGTGTTCGTCGATTTCCACACCAATGCTGTTGCGACCGAACTGAGTGGCGGCAAAATTCGTCGTTCCCGAGCCCATAAACGGATCAAGAACCGTGTCGCCGACAAAGCTGAACATTCGAATCAATCGTTCTGCGAGTTCCGCTGGATAGGGCGCCGGATGTTGTTTCGTCGAAGCGCCGGTGATGCCGGTCCATATTTGCTGGAACCACTTACGATGATTCTCCTCCGAAATGACGCTGAGAATTCGACTCGTAACCGAAGGGCTGCGGTAGCCACCCGGTTTGCGCTCCATTAAAATAAATTCAATATCGTTTTTAATGACCGCATTGGGTTCATAAGGTTTGCCTAAAAAACCGCCATTCCCATTGTCCACTTCATAAACTGCATTGGCGATTTTATGCCAGATGATCGGCGCCAGATTATCGAAACCGATTTCCCGGCAATGTTCCTGAATCGAAGCATGCAACGGCACCACCGTATGACGCCCGTTGTTTTTCCGGCGCGACAAACAAACGTCGCCGACAACGCAAATCAACCGTCCGCCCGGGGCCAAAACGCGAAAACAATGCCGCCATACCCGATCGAGTTGTTCAAGAAATTCCCGATAATCCTCAATGAATCCCAATTGGCCATCGGTCTCGCGATACTGCTTCAGCGTCCAATAAGGCGGTGATGTCAGCACCAGGTGAACGCTTTCCGATTTAATAAAATCCAAATTCCGACCATCTGCTCGAAACAGGAAATGTTTGGTCGGCAGATCTCTTAAAGTATCTTTTAATTGGGCTATCAGATTTTTATCTTTGGCGATGCGGGGCAAAGCGGTTTGATGATCGGTGACATCGCCGATGCCGGAGGGTAAAAATTTTCGCAATTCTTCGTCGGTCAACGCATCGATTACCAGCGTTTCGCTCGTTCGATATTCGGCGATTTGAACCTCAGACTTTTTTTGCGCATGATGCATTGTGAAAAACAACCACCTGTTTACCATTTCTACCGGCGGTTTCAGTATAGGTTACTGTTACGACGTGTCAAGAATCAGAACTTCTCGTAGACGAAGGGCTGCACCTCGCTGGAAGCGAAATGGAACAGCAAATACATCGCGCCGGCGAAGAGCGCGGTCTGCGCGAACCAGGGCAGGCGCAACCAGGTTTTGTGCACCCGGTCGTACCATTTGTCGGGCCACCAGGTGAAGAAGAAGGCGACGATCATCACGTACACGACGTCCATGTTCAGGTTCGGGGCGCTCCACACGCCGCGGAAGACGCTGGACATCATATCGAAGAACGTCTGCATGCTCTCGATGCGGTAGAAGATCCAGGTCAGCGCCAGGTAGAGGAAGGTGAAAAACACCGCGACGATCCGCGCCGGCTCGGACTTGGACAGGTCCTTGCCCTTTTTCTTCAGCCAACGCTGCCACATCCGCGTGAACATCAGGCCCACGCCGTGCAGCAAGCCCCAGACGACGAAGGTCCAGGCCGCGCCGTGCCACAGGCCGCCCAGGAGCATGGTGATCATCAGGTTGCGGTAGATTTTCCATTGGCGATTCACGCGCGAGCCGCCCATGGAGATATACAAATAATCGGTCAGCCAGCGCGACAGCGTGATGTGCCAGCGCCGCCAGAAATCGCGCAGGTTGCGCGCCTTGAAGGGGAAGTTGAAGTTCTCCGGCAGATCCAGACCGAACAGATGCCCCAGGCCCAGCGCGATGTCGGTATAGCCGGAGAAGTCGGCGTACAGGTGAATCACGCAGGCGAAAATGCCCAGCAGCACTTCGGTCGAGGAGAACATCAACGGCAGGTCGAAGACGCGGTCGACCAGGTTGAGCGCCAGGTATTCGGCGAAGATCATCTTTTTGAACAGGCCGGAGATGATCAAAAAGATCGCCTTGCCGAACCGGTCTTTGGTCAGGCGCGGCGTTTCTTTCAACTGCGGCAGAAACTGCTCGGCGCGCACGATCGGCCCGACCAGCAAGCGCGGGAAAAAGGCCATGTACAGCAAGTGGTCCAGCAGATTGTGCGCCGGCGCGGCGCGCCCGCGATACACGTCGATCGAGTAACTGAGCGTCTGGAAGATGTAAAAGGAAATGCCCACCGGCAGCGGCAGGCGCAGTTGACTGGGCTCCATGTACACGCCGAACAGCCCGGCGATGTCGACCGGAATGTTGGCGAAGAAGTTGAGGTACTTGAACGACGCCAGCAGGCCCAAGTCGATCGCGAGACTGACGATCAGCAGCGCCTTGCGCCGGCCCGGCGTGCTCGCGCGCGCCATGCGTTTGGACAACAGGAAGTCGAACACGCTGACAAACAGCAACAGCAGCAGGAAATACGGATTGGCCTGCGAATAGAAAAAGTAGCTGGCCAGAATCAGCACGGTCACCCGCACCGGCTGCCACTTGTAGGTCAGCCAGTACAGGGCCAACGTGATCAATACGAATGCCGCGAAGTTAATGCTGAAAAAGGTCATGTTCGTTCCTTCACTCGCTCCGGGCTTGGTCGCTCAGACAAATTTTTCACATAGTTACACGTTTTCGGGGAGAATTTCCAGCGAAGGTCGAACGACCACCGAAAGTCGTTTGCGGCTGATTGGTCGGTTGGGAGGTTGGATGGACGGTTCAGCACCCGCAGCCGTCATCATTGTCGTCATCATCGTCCGCCGCTGAATCGTCGTCGGCTTCGTCGTCATCCACATCATCATCAGGCGTGGAATCGTCGTCGGTATCATCGTCCGTATCGTCGTCGGGCGTGATGTCATCGTCCGTGTCATTGTCGGAAGTTGTATCGTCATCGGGTGTTGTGTCGTCGTCGGGAGTTGTATCGTCATCGGGAGTTGTATCGTCATCGGGAGTTGTGTCGTCGTCGATGGTGTCGTCATCGACGCCGTCGCGGCTGGAGAAATAGATTTCCACCGCGCCGGTAACCTTGGACGGGTCGGCGGCGGGATCATAAAAAATCACATCGGGGATGCCGTCGTTGTCGAGGTTGGTTACGAGGGTGTTGCCTTGTTCAAAACCGTTCGGCTCGTGAATGCCTTGCGGTTCGTAGTCGTTCAGACTCCAGGTGCCGGTTTGGGGAAAGGCCTTACGATCCCAATAAAATGCGTGTGATTGAAAAATTAAGTCGAGTTGTTCGTCGCCGTCGATGTCGCCGAAACCGAAAGGATAATACGGAGAGAAAACTGAAAATTGATCCGTCAACTCGCCGCCCGGTTCCAAGCCGACTTGTCCGAGTTTGATGATTACCAACCGAAGTTCGTTATTGTAGGATCTTCGACAAATAACGTCATCAGCTCCATCGTTATTCCAGTCACCGGCATCGAGACAACGAAAAAACGCTTCATACAAGGGATGTTTATAATAAATATCCGGCGGTGTTGCCTCAACATCAATCACCCGCGGCGTCGTGTAATCGTCAAAGCCGAACCAGATATACAATTTGCCGTAAAAATCCGTCCCATGACTGAAAATGAAATCATTAATTCCATCGCCGTTGATATCGGCTAGTTGCGGGTATGAAAAAGCCGCCGCTTCACCACCGGTAAAGCGTACATCGGCTTGGTCTGTTTCTAAGTCAATTACCGTGCCGGATGGATAATCGGCTCCGAGAATTACTGTTGGTTCTTCAGCGAATAAAAGATCGTCGTATTGATCGTTGTTTACATTACCACAGATCAAGTTGAAACGAATATCGTTACCTTCTTCACGGTAAATAATAACATCTGCTTCGTTGATTATATCTGAAATGATGGTTCCGGAAGTCCAATCAGTGGAGCCATAAAAAATGAATAAAGCCTCTATGCTTCCGCCCCACTTAGGACGGGTAATAACTGCATCAGTGTAACCATCGCCATTAATGTCACAAAAGGAGGATGGATCGCCAAGTTTATCATCGCTTTGACCGAGAAAGGTCACATCCGCCGGATGGGAAGAAAGGCTATAGTTTCCATTTGGAATGCTGTTGACATCGAAAATAATGTTTACTCGGCCATTGTCATTGTCGCCGTAATATTTCTCCGGTATCAACAAACTGTTTTTCAATAGGTCATTGAAATGCCCAACAAACAATCGTTTGGCCATGAAAGAGTCATTTTCCGCGCCGACAATGGAAACGTGGGTGTCAAATTCTTTCGGCTCATCGCCGTAACTTCCAATGGAAGTCAGGAGGGGAATAAGCAGAACCAACAATCCGAAAAAAAGTCGTTTCATTTCCTACCGCCAATTGCTATTCCCATTAAAAACACTCCGCGTCGTTGTTCGCAATGCCGCGCGTCCAGCAGTAGATTTCGTGTAACAGATACAAATCGGCCTCGTTCATGGAGTCAGCCGTTGGCGGTTCGTTTGATTCGTCACCACAATAGAAGTCCTCGGAATCATATAAATCGTCATCACCACCACAATTAGGTTGTGGCGTTGTTTCCAACGGTTCCACCCCCCAACGTCCACGCAGGGCCAGTCTTCGCCAATCCACACTTGGAGAACTGCCCCAGTCCGTTTCCACACCTGAATATCCTTGGCAAGGGCAATCCGCCGAACCGTTCCAATGTTTCACCTGATAAAAACCATCTTCATCCATCGTGTGCAATGAATGTGAACCAACCGTCCAAGGCCAGATGTCGCCGTCGCAATCGATCCAATTGTTCGATGAACAACTATTTTGATCAGCCCCTCTGTCTGAAAGTCCCTTCGGATAAAGCCACAAGAGATCATAATTCATCAAGGGAAATACAAGATGGCGGTCGCAATAAGGAACCATCTGTGTTTCGAGATAATCGATGAAGTCGGTTTCATGATTGTCGAATGTGTAGGCCAACCAATTTTGTTTGTATTGATCATACGTGGTGGTATAATTCCAATCAATATTTTCTTCGATGTAATCATAACTAATATCCCACCAGGTAATTAATGAGGATCCCCATTCCATGCCGCCGGTCAGATCCCAATCCGACTGGCTTTGCGGATCATCGTCGATCGCCTCGGTAAGCAACAATACTTCCTGAGAGCCTTTGCCGACCGGCACCATTTGCTCTTCCCAGGCAGAACGAGTTGTGGAATAGGGCACATGATAGGATGAACTGGTAAAGATATGAATCCCTCCGGCAACTGGATAGTCATATGTTTCGTCGCTATAAGTCGTCAGACCGTGAATAAACGCTTGCACGGCCGGATTGATAAACATTTCTTCATTGAAGTAGCAAAGAACGGAAATCCAAGGATATTCTGTGGATATTTCTTTGCGTAATTCAAAGCCTCTTTGCTCAATGGCTTCCAATAATGTTGTATCAAAACTATAAAATGGTTCGAAGAACAGATCGCCAAGATTAGTGTCATCTGTAATTGTCGATTCGAAATCTAATTCCAAACCAAGAAGTGGTTTCTGCAACGCGGCGTGGTTGGAATTTCCTTCGTCAACAATATCAAGCATCCAATCAAAATGACCGAGAATTCCATAGTAAATGGTTCCATCCCAAACGTTATCTTCGATCCAAAAATCTTCACGGATTTCTTCAGCAGTCCCATCAAGATCATATAATAAACCTAACTTGGAAATATCCCAATACGCAAATAAGGTATGGTGCAAATAAACGCCGATATCTCCCTGACTTTCCATCGCCCCGAAGAAACCTTCCAAGACCGTCGGTTGATCTCCAAAAAGCGTGTCTTCAATCGTATCTCGGTAATTATTTAAATTATAGTCATAAATAATTTCCGCTGAGCCCACCGAAACCGCCGTGGATTCAAACCCCAGGTTATATAAGACTGTGAAGATATCCTCGGTTACTTCATCACCGATAGCCGTGTCGAGCCAATCAGGTCCATTAGATGTTGCATCCAAACTCCATGGATTGTAGGCGTGCATGGTATTGACCAGTTCTCCCGGATTATCCACACCGTTGTCGATATAAACACGCCATTTTCGAGGATTGGTGGTGCCGCAGCCGTCTATACAAGCAAAAACGACTTCATACGCCGAGGTGAATTCGGAGATGGTGGACTTCTCGATCATCTCCACTCCGTTGCGCGTGGCATATACGGCATCGATAATTTGATTTTGAAGCGGATTGCCCACTGAAACATAAATTTCATCCTCAATGTATTGGAAGTAGCGAGAGTACATCGATTGCACCCAATCTTCCGGATCCAGTTCGACTGAAAGACATTTCGGCACACCCAAGTCACTGCATGTATTCGTGCCTTCAATGGCGGTTTTGCATGTCGTTTTATCGTAAGTTTCGCTTAGGTAATCCTCGCAGGCTAAGTTCGGATAGTACACAACGTAACGATCCAATCCCAAAGCAGCAATATCGTCGCCGCGACCTAACGCAAGGGGCAAAACGTTGGTATCCATATCCGTGAAATAAATAACACGGTAGTAGCCGGTATCTCGAAAATGTAAATACCATGAGCGCTCTGCATAGTCATTTGTTGTAGAGGTTTGCTTGGCTCCTTTGCCGCTGCCGACGTTTAAAACCGCTGCTTTTGCGGTAGCACCGGATTGATACATAGTGCTCCATTTGCCCACGAGACAATTGTTGCTCGTACCGCTGACTTCATCCGATGCACAGCGATCGAGCGGAATAAAGGATTCCCCAAGCGCTGAATAAGAAACAATAAGCCGATGTGAATCGCTTGGCGTGGGATCGGTTTTCGGCCCCAAGTGCGTAATCGGATAATCGGGCCAATAATCCTCGCTGTCTTGACCTGACGTCGCTTGATGAATGCTTTTACCTAAACCGTCAAAAGTATATGTGGCGTAATAATCATAGGAAGAATTGCCGTTGGAAACGGTTATTGTAGTAATATTTTCGTTGGCGTTGTCGTAAGTTGCAGACGCTGAACAAATTGTTCCACCGGAAACACCACATTGATAATAATTGCCTGAAGTATCACGTTCGTAAACAGCTACTTGCGGCAAACTATTGCACGGATGTTCCAGTAAGGCGGTTAAAGTCGTGCTGTTCCATGTGCCGTCCAATTCCTCGCGCAGCACCTCGCCGTTCCAATAATAATCGGCGGTATAATACAAGGCCGTGGTCGAAGCCGGATTGTTTTCCGAGTAGACATACACGCGCCAAGCGGCCCATTGATTTTCCGGCGCATCAATGACGACGGGCAAATCGGCATCCGGATAGCCGTCAACCGCGTAATCGCCCATCAGTTGTTCGACGCCGTTTCGATACACCTGCACGTAATCGGAGGAATCCTCGTCGATGGGAAAATCGAAATTTTCGTACTTATAAACATTCGTCTGGCCGCTGACCGCCGTCCAATTGGCGGCGTGCATTACCTCACCTTTGACCGTGATAGCCATTGCATTGGCGGGGAAAATAAATAAACAGACGATCGCCGCAAAAATAAAAAAAGCACGCCTTTTCCGCTCCGGCTTTAATATGGGGAATCCATATCGATGTGTAGTATTTTTTTGATCGGAACATTGAAGTCAAATGATAAGCGATTATTGTGGAATATAGATTCTATCGCCAGCAAAAACTATTTTTTATCAGCACCCGCAGCCGTCATCGTCGTCATCATCGTCATCGTCATCGGCGGCGTCATCGTCGTCGCCGAGCAGGTGGGGATCGTTTTTATCGTCGTCGTCGGTCACATCGTCGTCATCATCGACCGTATCGTCATCATCGTCGGGGAGCGGCCCGATCAGATCCTGCACGCTGACGAACTCGTAGCCGCGTTCCTGCAAGCCGGTGATGACGGTGAAAATCGATTCGGAGGAAACCAGGCCGACGTGCGCGAAAAACGACGCCACGCCGTCGCGCACCACGCTCAGGGTGTCGGCGCGCCCGAGCAGCGCCGGGGGCGTCAGATACGGCACGGCCGGATCGAGGTAGCCCAGCGTTTCGGGAATCACGCCCATGCCGAAGGGACCGGCGGGCGTGTAGTAGGGCGTCGTCTGCGACTGGGGATAAAGCTGCTGCGCAAACACCGGCGCGGCGTCCGGCGGCAGCGGGAAGACCAGCGGCTGCTCATAATACAAGGGAAAATAATCAGCGATCACCGCATAGTCGCCGTGCGAGGCGGCGTAGTGCGGCGTTTCCCAAATGACCGGCGACCAGCCCTGCGCGGCGAACTCGGCCAGACCGTACTCGATTTTGTCGCGCACCCACTGCTCGCTGTCGTAGGGCAGCGGCTGGTTGTTGAGGCCCTCGACAAACTCCCAATCCACGCGCGAGATGCCCATGTCGTGCTGATGGGTCACCCCGTGCATGATCATCGTGCCGCCCGAGGCGAGCAGGTAATTGATCGCCGCGACGAACTCCGGGTCGTCGTCAAAGTGAAATTCCGAGCCGGGCGGAAAGTAGATACCCTCCGGATCGACGAAGATCGGCACCACGCCGAACGAGAAGGGAATGCCCAGGGCGGCCAGCCGATCGGCCAGGGCGTACAGCTCGTCGATGGGCGTAACTTTGGGCGCGAGGTCCTCCAAGCGGATCAACGCGTAGCGCTTTTCCGCGACGCCGCTTTGGTAAAACTCGTGCAGAAAATCGATCAGCGCCAGATAGCGTCCGTCGTCGACCGAATAATACAATGGCTGATCGGCCACGTAGCACAGCGACGCGCCGCAGATGATGTACGGGTTGGTCGTTTGCGGATCGTTCGCCGGCGAAAGCGTCGCCCACACGGTCGGAGCGCCGGTCACCTTCGCGCGGAAAAAGCCCGGATCGCCGCGCCGCTCCAGGCGTCGCTCGCGGTAGTCGATGCGGTTGAAACCCAGACCGAGCACGTAATTATCGATGTAATATCCAAAGACGGAACCGCCCGGATTGTACAGGTTGGTCTGCTCGATGTTCCCGGCGATCCACAGCACGGGCCGCACGCCGGACGCGACATCCTGCAAAAACGCACAAGGCAGCGTGTTGTTAAGCACGCCCACGTAAATCGCATGCCGGTATTGTTGCAGATCGCCCGGCCGATAAGCGCCCACGTCGGCGACGACGACCTGCGGATCGAAATGCCCGGCCAGGTGCATCATCATGTTGGCCAGCAAGACGCCCTCGCCGCTGGCGCCGGGTTTGTCGTAGTAAACGACCGTGTCGGCGGATGCGCCGGTTGCCAGCAACGCGACGGCCGCCGCCAGGGCAAAAATTATTTTTAACAGCTTCCTTTTCATGGCTCCCCCCACGAAAATACAGCTTAGCGATCGAACCGGGCCCGGCGTTGATACCCGGAATAAAGCACGCCCAGCGGATTGTGCGCCAGCACGCGATCCTTCACCGCCAGGGTCGTCACCGGGGCCTGCGAATGCCGGGTAAAAAGCATATCATGTCCCACGCACAAGCCAAGAATAATATTCATTTGCGTGTTTTCACGCGCCAGCAGCCGCGCCTGCGCCAGCGGATGGCAGGCGACCTCGTCGCGTTCGGGGCGCACGTGCGGATAGCCCAGGCCATCCTTTTTCACGCCGCCGGCCTTGCAGCACACCGAATGCACTTCGAAATGATCGGCGAGGATTTCATGCACCAGGCGCGCCTCGTCGGCAAAGCCGATGCAAAAGGCCAAGCCCACCCGGCGAACATCCAGGCGCTTGGCGAACTCGATGATTTCCTCCAGCCGCGTCCAACGCAGGTACCCTTCGGCCTCGACCTCGGCGGCGGCGCGGCTCAGGCGACGATCCTCGTCGGACAACGGCTGCCGGAGATCGGGGCCGTCGGCGAAACAGTTCTTTCCCTCGTAACACTCTTTGGTTTTGCACAGCGCGCATTTCATTGATACCATCTCGAATAATATTATGCACCGCAACGCCGTCCGTCCGGCCGTCGGCTGCGATATGTGTATAGATTATTTCATGAATCCATCGACGATGCAAGCCGCAATACTTTGCCGCCGGCTTGTGCTACGCTGCGCGGCGATGAAACGATCCACCTTGTTGCTGATGCTGGCGATGAACGTCGTTTGGGGCGGCTCCTACGCCGCGACCAAGGACCTGATGAGCCACGGTCCGTTTTTCCTGATCACCTCGCTGCGCTACCTGATCGCGCTGGCGCCGCTGCTGACGGTCGCCTATTGGCGAACGGGGCTGCGCATGTCGGCGGGCGACCTGCTGCGCACGGCAATCGTCGGAGTGGCCACCTTCACCGCCTGCCCGTTTCTGATGTACGCCGGGGTGAGCGTTTCGCGCGCGGCCGACGCGGCGGTGCTGGCCTCGACCGAACCGCTGCTGGTGTCGCTGGGCGCGTACTTTTACTTGCGGGAAAAAATCGACCGACGGACGATCGCAGCGTTGCTCACGGCCTTTGCCGGGGTACTGATCCTCTCCGAATTCTGGCACGAGCGCGGCGCGATCAACCCGGCCGGCCCGGCGCTGATCGTCGTCGCCGTGTTTTTCGAATCGCTGTACTCGGTGGTCGGCAAGGAACTGCTGCGCCGCCATTCGCCGTTCAAGGTGATCGCCGTCGCCCTCGCCTGCGCCTGCGCGGTCAACGCCGTCGCGCTCACC
Organism: uncultured Pseudomonadota bacterium; assembly: GCA_937967875.1. Classification (GTDB taxonomy): domain Bacteria; phylum Lernaellota; class Lernaellaia; order Lernaellales; family Lernaellaceae; genus CALBTQ01. The sequence goes on along the minus strand of CALBTQ010000480.1, from coordinate 7,754 downwards.
TTGCTGGGCTGGTGGCCGCGTGCGGCGGGCCTGTCCGGCTCCGACTGGCTGGTGCTGACGCTGTACCTCGCGCTATTGTGCACGGTGGTGGGATACACCTTCTGGTTCATCGCCCTGCGCGAGGCCCTGGCGGCGAAAGTGACCGTCACCATTTTCACGCAGCCGGCGGTGGGGATCGCCATCGCTCGGCTCTGGGTGAACGAGCAACCCACGCCGGTGCAATTGCTGGGCACGGGCGTGATATTGTGCGGCGTGGCGCTGGCCGTCGTCCGCCCGCGCCGGTCGCCACGCGAGGTGCCCGAACAGCTAGTCGGATAGGAGGCGCCATGGACGAAAAGCACGCGGTGTTTACCCAACGCCTGATGCTGATGCCGACCACCGCCGCGTGGATCGCCCTGCTGGCGAAGGATCGCGCCGCGGCGCTGCGGCAATTCGACGCCGTGCCCGCCGACTGGCCGTCGCCCGAGTTGCTTTCGTTGATGGACGGCGCACGCGAAACGATGCGGCGCTTCCCGGAAATGCACGGCTGGGGCGTGTGGCTGATTTTACGCCGCGCCGACCGCGTCTTCGTCGGCGACATCGGCTTTTTCGGTCCGCCCGACGAGAACGAGCGAGTGGAGATCGGTTTGCAGATCGCGCCGGCGCAGCGGCGACAGGGGTATGCGCGCGAAGCGGTCGCGGCGCTGATCGACTGGGCCTTCACCCGCCGCGCGCAGATCATCGTCGCGCGCACCGATCACGACAACGATATTTCACAACACCTGTTCGACCGGCTCGGTTTCGAGCGCGTCGGCCGCGACGAGGAAACGATCCACTGGCGGCTGAGTTCGCCGCACTGCTAGGCGCGGTTTACGCCCAGCCAATCGTCGGCGACCTTGTTGGCGGCCGCGTTTAAAAAGATGTGTCGGTACTTCCACAACGGCGAATGACCGTCGTATTCCGCGCCGCGCGAAACGAACTCCAGCGCCTCGTCGAGGCAGATGCGCGCCAAGTGCTCATACAGCGCCCGGCCCTGTTCGGCGGAGGCCATCGCCGGATATCCATGGTACGTGTTGGTGCGGAAATGGCGTATCGCGCGGACGATCGCCCCGGCGGTCGCCACGTTGCGCTTGAAGCGTTCGCTCAGCGATTCGCTTTTCGCGTAGCCGAACAGGAACGAATCGTTGGTGTCCTTGCGCTCGGTATGCGGGTCCGACACGCTGGGCGGCAGTTGTCGCCAACCGTCGTCGACCAACTCGGGCCACAGCGCGAGGGCCAGCGACGTTTCGACGAAGCCGGCGTGGTGATCCTGCTTGAGCTGCTCGAGGTCGATCTCCCGCTCGGGTCGATCGGCGAGCGCGTCGAGAAACACGTTGCCTTCCATCACGCGGCCCAGCACCGCCGAAAACAACGAAACGGCCGGCGTGCCGAAACGCGCGGCGATCGTCGCGGCGGCGTCTTCCAGCGCGCAGACGTGACGCGGGCCGCCGTGAAACGACGAGTAAGCCAGTCGCGCGAAACCGGCCTCGGCGAAGGGCGCGAGCAGGCCGACCGCCACGTCGCGCACCAGCGGCGCGGAAAACGTTATCGTTCCCAAACTCGGCACGCCGTCGGCGGCCACGGGCGTCGGCGGCAGCAGCACCACGCGCCAGTCGGTCATTTTATCCGTCAGCAGTTGCGCGGTGCGCTCGGCCAGCGCGTAGCCCTCGAACACATCCTGCCCCAGCGGCAGGTGCGGGCCGTGCACCTCCAGCGGGCTGAGCGTGGCGATGACGATCGTGCGCGTGCGATCGAGCGACTTGAGTTTATCGTGCGTCAGGCGCTCAAGCTTCAAAACACGTACGGGTTTGGTTTTGGCCATGGTCCGCGTCTCCTTATCTGGGCAGCGGCTGCGGCCGGCCGCCCTGTTGCGCCGAGCGGTAAGCGGCGGCGATGATGCGCAAGATTTCCACGCCGTCGTCGCCCGCTTGCGCCGGGGGCGCACCGTGGAGGATCGTCGCGACCATCGCGCGCGCCTGCTCCTGGTAGCCGCATTCGTAGCAGGTGTCGTAACGCGGTTGACGCCAGCCGCGCGTGTCGGCCGGATCGTCGCCGAAGCCGCGTTCGCTGTAGGTGGTCAGGCCCGAACCCTTCATCAGATCGGCGTAGCCGTTGCCGGTCGAGCCGAAGACCTCGGTGATCGAATCCATGCCGCCCCGGTGGCACCAGTTGGCCTCGACGACGCCGACCGCGCCGCCGGCGAATTCGAGCCGCAGGAGCACGAAATCGTCAACGTCGCCGTGCGTGTGCGCGAAGGTGCGCGCGACCGCCGCGACGCGCCGGATCGGCCGGTCGCCCATGATGTCGAGCACGACCGACAGGCTGTGGCAGCCCAGGTCGATCAGCGCGCCGCCGCCCGCTTCCTTCTTGCCGAAAAACCACGGCGAATGCGGACCGGCGTGGCGCTCGATCTGGCGGACCATATAAATCTCGCCGAATGCGCCGGCCCGGGCCAGATCGCGCAGGTGAACGAACTTGGGCGCCAGCGGCAACTGTTCGGCGTACAGCAAATGAACGCCGGCCTGGCGCGCGGCGGCGTTCATGCGGCGGCCCTCGGCGAGGGTCATCGCCAGCGGTTTTTCGACCATGACGTGTTTGCCCGCCGCGATCGCCGCGAGGGTCAACTCGCAATGCTGGTAGTTGGGCGTGGCGACGATCACCGCGTCGATGTCCGGCGCGTTCAGCAGCGTTTGGTGATCGGCGAAGGCCTTCACCCCATAGCGGCGGGCGGCGCGTTTCGCCGACTTGAGCGTGCGGCTGGACACGCCGACGACCTCGGCCTCGCGTTGCCGGCGCAACGCTTCGATGTGATTGTCGATGATCGATCCCGCGCCGCAAATGCCGACGCGCAACTTCGTTTCACTCATCGCGGATCCTTTCAGCAAGCGAAATGATGTTCACTGTAAATCGGAGGCGAAAGTCAGGTCAAATCAGGCGGCGCACCCACTGTTATTGTCGTCGTCCCGCCTTTGGCGGGATTTCGCTACGCTCAATCGTCTTGGTGATCAACAACTACAGCCATCGTCGTCGTCATCGTCGGCGGATGAAGAATCGTCGTCATCGCCCATGTCGTCGTCCACCGCATCGTCATCGACCGCATCGTCGTCGATGGCGTCGTCATCGACGAGATCGTCGTCAACAAGATCATCGTCGATAGCGTCATCGTCGATCGTGTCGTCGTCGGTCGTGTCGTCGTCGGTCGTGTCGTCGTCGGTCGTGTCGTCGTCGGCCGGATTGTTCAGCGGTTCGAAAAACTCGTCCCACAGCCGCTCCATGACCACGTCGTAGCCGCCGGCGGTCGGGTGGATGCATTCCTCCTCGGGGAAAAAGCGCGCCGGCGACGGCCGGTAATAGTTGGGCGCAAGGGGCATACCGTCGGCCTGTTGCATCGCGCCGAGCAGCGCCGTGTGATGCACCTGCGGGTAATCGTCGGCGATGGCCGCGGCGATGTCGGTGATTTGCGCGAACAGGTGATTTTGACTGTAGGTGTTGCCGCCGAGCATCGCCTGGCCCATGACGATGCAATCGAGCGTGTGCTCGAAGTTGGGGAAGTCGTAGCCGTTGAGCGAAACTTTCAGGTCGGGGCGGAAGGCAAGCAGTTCGTCGAGCACCGTGCGCAGCGCCTGGTCGATCAGCGGGAACACCTCGTCGCCCAGGCCCATGAGCAGGTAGCCGTCGAGCAAGTCGTTGCCGCCGATGCTCAGCGTCAGCCAGTCGATTTCCGGATGCTGCAGCAGGGTCAGTTCGACGTCGAGAAGCGCGCCGGGCGTGGCCCAGTTCACCGCCGCGCTGCCGGAAATGCCTTTGTTCCATACCTCCACGCGCGTGCCGTGCCGCCGAATGACGCGCTCCATGGCGTCACACCAGCCGTCGGCCCAACTGTCGCCGACCGAGATCACGTTGATCTTGGTGCGGCCGGCCAGCAGCAAGGGCGTCAGGCACAATAGAATCAACAAGGGAACGAATCGGTTGCGGCGCATCGTTTTCTCGTCCGTCAGACTTCCCGCTCAGTATGGCGGCGCAAGCCCGGCGACGCAAGCGCGGGCCACTTGTTTTGCGGCAATAACTCGGCCATGCTGGCGCGGAATGCGGAGGGCGCGGTCGATGTTCATCACCTTGGCGATGCTGTTGGGCGGATTGCTGCTGCTGATCGGCGGAGGCGAAGCGTTGGTGCGCGGCGCGTCGCGGCTGGCGGCGCTGGCCGGCATTCCGTCGCTGATTGTCGGCCTGACCGTCGTGGCCTTCGGCACCAGCGCGCCGGAGCTGGCGGTGAGCGTGAAAGCCGCGTTCGCCGGCAGCCCGGACATCGCGCTGGGCAACGTGGTGGGCAGCAACATTTTCAACATCCTGCTGATCCTGGGCGTGTCGGCGCTGATCGTGCCGCTGGCCGTCAACCGACAGTTGATCCGGCTGGACGTGCCGGTGATGATCGTCGCGACCGTCGTCGTCTGGCTGTTGGGCCGCAACGGCGTCGTGGGCCGCGGCGAAGGGATCGCCCTGGTTCTCGCCCTGTCGGCGTATATCGGCTGGCTGATCTGGGAAGCGCGCAAGGCGCCCGCCGAGCAGGACAAGCAACCGATCGTCCGAGGCGGCGCGCTCAAATCGATCGTGTTCATCGTCGCCGGACTGGCAATGCTGGTGCTGGGCTCGCAGTGGTTGGTGGAAGGGGCGACGGCGCTGGCGCGCGTCTGGGGCGTCGGCGAATTGATGATCGGCCTGACGATCGTCGCGGCGGGCACTTCGTTGCCGGAGGTGGCGACCTCGATCATCGCAGCCGTGCGCGGCGAGCGCGACATCGCCGTAGGCAACGTCGTGGGCAGCAACATTTTCAACCTGCTGGCGGTGCTCGGCGGCGCGGCGCTGCTGTCGGGCGGCGTGAACGTAACCGGCGCGGCGTTGCAATTCGATGTGCCGTTCATGGCGGCGACGACCTTGCTGTGCCTGCCGATCTTCATCTCCGGCGCGAAAATCTCGCGCGGCGAGGGGTTGATCTTTCTGGCGTTCTACGCCGGCTACCTCGCCTTCGTCGTGCTGCGCGCCATGGCGCATCCGGCGGCGTGGCCGTTCGTGCGCATTTTGTGGTGGACCTTTTTGCCCGTCGTGCTCACGGTCGCGGGCGTCGCCCTGCGACCGCTGTGGCGGAAACAAAATTAATGTGATTTACATTCGCGGCGCGTGGGTGTAAACAATCGCGACCATGAATGACTATTTAGCCCTGCTCTGCGACCTGGATATGACGATGGTCGATTCGCGCGCCGACATCGCCACGGCGATCGCCCACAGCGCGCAGACCGTCTGCGGCGCGACGCTGCATCACAAGGATGTCGTGCCGTTGATCGGCCGCAGTCTTTACGAGATGTTCCTGAAATTGCTGCCGCCTGAGAACAAAGCGCAGATCGCCGCGTGCGTCGAAGAGTACAAGCGCTTTTTCTTCGACCATTGCGCGGTGCAAACCAAGCCCTATCCCGGCGTGGTCGAAACGCTGACGACGTTGCGCGAGCGCGGGGTGAAAACGGCAGTGGCGACCACGAAGATGACTTTCATGGCCCGGCGCGTGTGCGAGCTCACCGGGCTGGCGCCGCTGCTGGATCACATTCAGGGCACGGACGATTTCACGCCCAAACCCGATCCCGAGGTCATAATGCGCGCCTGCGGCGCGTTGCGCGTGCGTCCGGTGCAAACGCTTTTAATCGGCGATACGGTGATGGACGTTCGCGCCGGACGCGCCGCCGGTTGCGGCACCGTCGCCGTCGTCACCTACGGCATCGGCACGGTCGAGGCGCTGACGGCCGCCGAGCCGGATCGGCTGCTGGATTCGTTCGCTCTTTTGGCCGCCGTGAATTCTTCCGATTGAAATTGTTTCTATATCATTTAATAGTATATTATTTCGGCCGGTCGGTGAGATAGTACAAGCGGCTGCCCAGCCGATGGGCGACCTGCACGAAGAGCAGGTGCAGATAGCCTTCGCCGTCGGCGGCCACGGCATAGCGGCCGTAATACGCGCGCCAGGCGTCGCCCTGCCACGAGCCGTCGCGCCGGGAAAAGATCCGCAGGAAATCGTTGTCGCGGTCGCCGACGAACACGTGCACCTCGCCCGTATCCGTGGCGACGGCGCGCAGACCGTATTCGAAACATAGGCCCGGCAGATAGTCGATCAGCTCGTCGCGGCGCCAGTCGTCCGGGCCGCCGCTGTAGACGACCAGCCGCGAAACGTCCTCCGGGTAATCGTTGGTCGTTTCCACCGCGACCAGCGCCAGTTCGCCGTCGGGCAGCGCGAGCAGCCGGCCGGCCTTGAGCCAGACGTGGTTTTCCCGTTCGCCGATCAGGCTCGGCGCCCATTGGTCGCCGTCGCGCGTGAACAGGTAATAGCCGCCGGCGGTCGCCCAGACCGGTTTGTCGTCGCCAAACACGTTGGGCTCGACAACGGCGGCCAGAAAATCCACCCCGTCTTCGCCGCAGACGATGAGCGGACGAGTGCCGGTCGTAATCTCCCAGGTGCGCCGGCCGCCAGAGATCGGCTCGACCAACGCGACCTGCCAGCTTACAGCATAGGCGAACCACGGCCGGTCCTGCGCATCGAGGCAGAAATCGGCGGATTCTTCGCCAATGCGGCCGACAATCATCTCCGGCTCCCAGGCCGTCAGCGGATCGGCCAGATAAAACAACGCCATGCTGTAGTCGACTTCCTGCCGATAGACCAGCGCGGGACGGTTTGTCGTCGCGACGGCGTAGCTCATCTCGTAATAATAGAGTTCGCCGATCTCTTCACCCAGTCGGTCCCAATACCAATAGCCTTCGCGATCGTTCGTGTAGCGCAAGGTGGTGCGATCGGCGAAGACGACATGCACGGCGTCGTCTAGGTCCAACGCCAGATCGGCGTACTGAATTTCATCGAGATCGGTCAGCGCCTCGGCGCGCCAACCGGCGGGTATTTCAATGTCCAGGGTGTCGGCGGCTGCGGATTCGTCTTCTTCATCCTCGGCGCAGGCCAACGGCAGAAGCAAAAAAAGCGCGAACAACAACCACATCCATTTTATCGTCATCGTCATCGTCATCTCCATCGATGGCGGGCAATGTTGCTCTCCCATGGTAGCATGATAGTTATTATGTTTCAATAAAAACCATGTCTTGCCGGTTGCCGGCTTGCTCGTTGCCGCCGCAGCCGCATCGCCACATCATGTTCGTCGATCTATATGCAAATATTTCAATATTGTAACGATCCGATCTTTTGCTTGACGCGGCTTTCCCAAGCACGGGACAATGAGTTGAAAATGCGGGGGCCACAGTATTGCGGGAGGGAGTCATGAAAGCACACCTATATTTTTCAAGCCTGATTATCGTTCTGTTTGCGCTGACCGCCGTCGTTGCCGGCTGCAGTTGCGACGACGATGACGACGACAATCACGGCGACGACGACGATACGGCTGATGACGATACGGCTGATGACGATACGGCCGACGACGACACCGGCGACGACGACACCGGCGACGACGACACGCTCGACGACGACACCGGCGACGACGACACCGACGGCGTCATGATCGAAAAAGTCGAAGGCGGTTGGGCCGGCACGAACGGAACCTCGCTGGTGCTCGGCGAGGACGGCCAGGCCTACATCGCGGCGGTCAAGGCGCGTTATCTGATGCTGTACACGGTCAGCGAAGACAAGGCGGTCGACGCCGAGGAAAGATCGGAAGAGCACACGTCTGAACTCCAGTCACCGAATAAGATCTCGT
>CALBTQ010000479.1 GCA_937967875.1 uncultured Pseudomonadota bacterium | reverse complement strand
GTATTCGGTGACTGGAGTTCAGACGTGTGCTCTTCCGATCTCATGGTGGCGGGGCATAAAATCAATTACATTTTGCAGGGAACCCGCTGCGAACTTTTGGTGGGAAGGTTCGACTCCGAGCCGGCGGCTCGGCTTTTCGCGCAGGAATTGGCGAAGAAATACAACGTTTCGGCAGTGCCTAAACGCATCCCGTAGTCGGTTGTGTGGCGCGTCACGAGTGTGGAGGAGGTAGCGATGCAACAACTGGTCGAATGCGTACCCAATATCAGCGAAGGTCGCGACAAGGAGAAAATCAATCACGTCGCCGAGGCGATCAAACGCACCGGCGTGACCTTGCTCAGCGTGGAACCCGAAGCCACGTACAACCGCACGGTGATCACGATGGTGGGTTCACCCGAGGCGGTCGTCGACGGCTCGTTCGCTTGCGTGCGCGCGGCCTGCGCGGTCATCGACATGCGCCACCATGAGGGCGAGCATCCGCGCATGGGCGCGGCCGACGTCGTACCGTTCATTCCGGTGTCGGGCGTGACCATGGCCGATTGCGCGCAGTTGGCGCGCAAGCTGGGCCGGCGCGTGGGCGATCAGATCGGCATTCCGGTCTACTTGTACGGCGAGGCGGCGCGCAAGGCGGAGCGGCAGAACCTCGCCGAGGTGCGCAAGGGACAGTACGAAAAACTGCCGGAGAAACTGGAGGACCGCAATTGGGCGCCCGATTTCGGCCCGGCGAAATTCGTGCCCGAGTCCGGCGCATGCATCATCGGCGCGCGGCAGTTTTTGATCGCCTATAACGTCAACCTGGACAGCGAGGACGTGGGGCTGGCCAACCGGATCGCCAAGACGATCCGCACCAGCGGCTACAAGGACGGCGACAAGAAAATCCCCGGCCTGTTCCCGGCGGTCAAAGGCATGGGCTTCGCGCTGGAGACCGAAACGCGCAAGCTGGCGCAGGTGAGCATGAACCTGGTCGATTTCACGCAGACCAACATGCATGCGGTGTACGACAAGGTGGTCGAGATGGCCGCCGAACAGGGCGTCAAGGTGACCGGTTCGGAGATCGTCGGTCTGGTGCCGCTCGCGGCGTTTGTCGATGCCGGACGACATTACGGCGGCGCGGACCTCGACGAGAAAGCGGCGGTGGCCGCGGCGGTAAAGGGCCTCGGACTGGCCGATCTGGCGCCCTTCGAGCCGACGGATAAAATCCTGGAATATCTAATCGAGAAGAACAAGAACGGATGAAGCGATGGCGGAAAAACTCATTGCGATGAAGGTGAATGAATTTGTCGATCTGCTCGCGTCCGACGCGCCCGCGCCGGGCGGGGGATCGGTGGCCGCGCTGGCCGGCGCGCAGGCGGCGGGCCTGATGTCCATGGTCTGCCGTTTGACCGTCGGCAAAAAGAAATACGTCGAGGTCGAAGAGCAGATCAACGCCGGTCTGGGCGAGTTGGAAAAACTGCGCGCGCAACTGACCGAGTTGGTCGACGCCGACACCGAAGCCTACAACGCCTTCGGCGCGGCGATGGCGCTGCCCAAGGATACCGACGAGGAAAAGGCCGTGCGCAAGCAGGCGATGCGCGAGGCTTCCAAGCTCGCCACGGAAGTGCCCGCCAAGACGATGGCCGCCGCGTTGGCCGTCGCGCGGCTGATCCGTCGCCTGCATCCGATCGCCAACAAAAACTGCCTGTCGGACATGGGCGCGGCGATGATGATGGCCCAGTGCGCGGTGATGGGCGCGGCGATGAACGTGCTGATCAACCTGCCGGGCACCGGCGACGAATCGTTCAACGGAAAATTTGCCGCCCAGGTGGCCGCCGCGCGCGAGGAAATCGCCAAGATCGCCGACGACACGGTCGGACAAATTATGGTTGCCCTGGCCGAATGAGGCGTCCCTTTCGGCTTTTCTTGGCCGATGCACTCTGCTACTGTGAACCAAACCAGTTGAGCGGGTGAAAAACGTGCGCGTAAAATCGATTTGGGCGACCGTCCTGGATTACTTTACCGATCCATCGGGCCGGATGTCGTTCATCATCTCTTACGGCATCCGCGTCGCGACGTTCTTCGTTGTCGTCGCGATCCTGCTCTTCATGCGCCATCCGAGCTGGAAGATCATCCATTATTGGTTTTTCATTCCGGTGTTGGCCGCCATCGCCGCCGCCTACGTCATCCTGCTGTTGCTGTACATCCTCTGGAAAGATCCGCAGCAGACGGCATTGGCCATGTCGGTGTTCGATATCATCGCACTGACGTTTCTGGTGACCTTTACCGGCGGCATGTTCAGCCCGTTTATCGTGCTGTATCTGTTCCATCTGTCGGGCACGACGCTCTTCGGCAACCTGCGGCGCATCTTGACGATCGTGGTCGGCGGCTTTTTCATGGTGCTGTTGCAACTCGCGCTGTGGCTGACCGGCGCGGCCCAATGGATGCCGGTTTTCGACGGCAACTTCGTCTACGACGTCACCCACGGTCGGCAGATGGCCGTGTTGATGGTGATTCTGCTGTTCTTCATCGTCTACACGCTGATCGTCAACCTGCGCCTGAGCCGGCAGATGCACGATTACGACGAGTTCCTGCAGGAACGCGACAACCGTCTGCTGGCCGCCAATCGCGAGCTGACGCGCTCGTTCTACGACCTCGAGTCGCTGACCGACCGCGTGCGCGCCACCGGCGATTCCGAGCGCGAATCGATGCAGCGCCTGATGCTCGCCGAGCGCGCCGCCCGCACCGGCAAGCTGACCGCGGGCATCATCAACGACATGACCGATCCGGTGACGTCGATTCTGACCGAGTCGGAAATGTTCATCATCAAGCCCGACAACCGGCCCGAGCGCGTGCGCGAAATCATGCAGCGCATCCTGGGCAACGCGCAGATGCTCGGCAAACTGATGGAAAACCTGCGGCTGCTCACGCGGCAGCCGACCGAGAAAATTTACGGCGGCGTGGACATTGCCGACGTGGTGCACCGCTGCCTGTCGCTGCTCGAACCCGAGCGCAAGCGACTGGGCGTGATCGTCAACGCCTATCTGGAAAAGGACGCGCCCAAGGTGCAGGGCGTGCAAAGCCAGCTCGAGCAGTTGGTGATCAACCTGCTGACCAACGCCTTTAGCGCGTGCAAATCGCCGGGCGGGCACGTCACCGTCCGTTCGACGCGCAAAAAGGAAACGATGGTGCTCGAATTCGAAGACGACGGCGTCGGCATCGCGCCGGAAAATCTGGAGCGCGTGTTCGAGCCGTTTTTCTCGACGCAAAAGGAACGCAATGCGGCCGGCCTGGGCTTGTTCACCGCCCAGACGATCGTCAACGAACACGGCGGAAAAATCTCCATTCGCTCCGAGCCCGGTGTGCTGACGATCTTCATCGTCGAACTGCCGATCGCCGCCTGACGAACCCGGCGACCGTCGCGATCGCCGCAACCCGAAACCGGATTTTCACATGGCCAAACTGACGCTCGACGAAAAACTGACGCGTTTGCAAAACGACAATCGCTTCATGGAAAACGTGCGCGCGCTGAAAAAAATTCCCGCCGCGCCCGGCGAGTTCGCGCCGTTTCCCGCATGGCTACGTCACGAACTGCAACGCGTGCTGAGCGCACGGGGCATCGCGCAACTCTACAGCCACCAGGCGCGGGCGATCGACGCGGTGCGCGCCGGCCGCGACGTGGTGCTCATGACGCCCACCGCCAGCGGCAAAACGCTGTGCTACAACCTGCCGGTGCTCCAGCGCATTCTGGAGGAGCCCGACACGCGCGCGCTGTATATGTTTCCCACCAAGGCGCTGGCGCAGGATCAGATGCACGAGGTGCACGGCCTGATCGGCGACCTGGGCGCGGACATCAAGACCTTCACCTACGACGGCGATACGCCGCAGGACGCGCGGCAGGCGATCCGCAAGCAGGGGCACGTGGTGGTGACCAATCCGGACATGCTGCACGCGGGCATTCTGCCGCATCACACCAAGTGGCAGAAGCTGTTCGCCAACCTGCGCTTTGTGGTGATCGACGAACTGCACGTGTATCGCGGCGTGTTCGGCTCGCACCTGACCAACGTGCTGCGGCGTTTGGTGCGCGTGTGCCGTTTCTACAACGCCGATCCGGTGTTCGTCTGTTGTTCGGCGACGGTGGCCAATCCGCAAGAGCACGCCGAACGCCTGTTGGAGCGGCCGGTGGAGCTGATCGACAAAAGCGGCGCGCCGACGGCGAAGAAAACGTTCATCCTCTACAACCCGCCGATCGTCAACCGCGAACTGGGCATCCGTCAGTCGGCGATGACGCCCGCGCGGCACCTGGCCAGCGATCTGATCGCCAACCAGATTCAGACCATCATCTTCACCACCAGCCGGTTGAACGTCGAAATTCTGACAAAATATCTTAAAGACCGCTTCCGCAAGGGCAAGCCGGTCGACACGCAGTACGTGACCGGCTATCGCGGCG
>CALBTQ010000478.1 GCA_937967875.1 uncultured Pseudomonadota bacterium | reverse complement strand
ACCACCGAGATCTACACTCTTTCCCTACACGACGCTCTTCCGATCTTGACGGGCAAGGACGGCAACGCGATTCTGATCGGCCAGTCGGGCATCGACGTGGACGGCTACGGCGGCCCCGAGTGGCTCAACCGCCTGCGCAAGAACGGCGTGTTCAACAACATCGACGCCGTGTTCCTGCTTTCCTACCAGGACGATCACATCGCCGGCGCACAGGCGGTGGCTACGACCTTCGGCTGCCCGATCTACACCAGCGTCGAAGTCGCGTCGGGCTTGCGCTCGATGGGTCCCGATCCGTTCGCGAATTTCCTGGCCCAGCAGTACGAGGGCCGGGTGCGCGTGAACATCGTGGAAACCGGTTCGGGCGTGAACGCGATCATGAAGTGGGACAACTATCTGCTGCGTTTCCTGCCCTTCGGCGGGCATTCGCTCCACCAGATGGGCATTTTCACGGTGATCGACGGCAAGAAGGTGATGTTCACCGGCGACAGCGTGCGCGCCGCCGACCCGCTGATCGGCGATTTCAACTGTTACAACGCGCTGGAGGCGCCCGGGCATACGTACCTGGACGCGGCGCAGTGGTTGGAAAAACTCAAGCCGGGCAAAGCGGCGACGATGCGCGACGGGGTGATCGATCTGACGCCCGAAAGCATCGCGCAGTACAAGAAGTGGGCCGAGGCGATCGAGCCGACGCTGCTGCCGCTGCTGGCCTCGCGCACCTACCGCGAGGGGCTGGCGCCCGATGCGCGCCACGCGGTCGTGCCGTTCCAGATGACCTTGCGCCCGCCGAACCAGCAGCGCATCAAGATCATCGCCCGCAACGCGAAGAAGGGGCCGCTCAATGCGCAATACCGCTTCGTGCTGCCGCCGGGCTGGCAGTTGCAGACGCGCAGTAAAACCGACCGCAACGTGTTCATCGAATCGCCCGGGATCATTCGCGCGCGGGCCAAGAGCCTGACGTTATGGACCGAGGACGTGCGCCTGGCGCCGCCCGACAACCTGCCGCCGGGCCGCACGGTGATTCCGATCGACGTGGTCGACGACGGGCTGTACCTGGGGCAGATCATGCATCTGATCGTCGATCATGGCCATCAGCCGCCGCTGGCCTGGACCCCCGCCAGCGAGATGACGCCTTACGAATACGCCAAGAAAAAACACGGCCTGTGGGATTGGCTGCCCGGCCGCATGGCGGGCAAATCGCGGGTCCTGTGGGCGGAAATGTGGTGATGACGCGCTGAGCGCGCTTGGGGAAAGATTAATCGATCATGTGGTACCTGGAGATCGGTGACCGGCAACGGCGACGGATGCGCCTGCGTTTGCCCGCCGAGGGTTTGCTGGTGGGTGAAAGCGACGCGTGCGATTTGTGGTTGCCCGGCGTCGATCCGCCGGTGCGCTTCGTGCCGTTCCGCCGGGGCGTATGGATCGAACACAAACACGGCGAGACGCAGACGCTGACGCCCGGCGATTCGTTCACCGGCGACGGCGTGGTCATCACCTGCTGTCGGTTGATCGACGAACCGCCGGCGACGCAGCCCTCGCTGCCGACCAAGACGCTGTTTTTCAATCCGGAGACCGCGCTGGTCGAGCAGATCGAAACGGCGGTGGAGATCGTCGAGGGCGTCGACGCACCTCGGCGCATCGAGCTGGACGGCGACCGGTTCGTCATCGGCAAGCTCGCCGGCTGCGACATCGCGCTAACCGACAATTACGTTTCCGGCCGTCACGCCCGCCTGGCGCTGACCGCGCGCGGCTGGACGATCGCCGACCTGGGCAGCCGCAACGGCACGCACCTGGACGGCGCGCGCGTCACCGAGGCCGTCTGGCCGCCCGACAAACCGCTGACCCTTGGTCGCACGATGCTTGTCCTGCGGCAGAACCGTGGCGCTTGCGAACTCGAACTGCCGGCCGGCAGCGAGTATGCGGGGATGGTCGGCGCGGGCGAAGCGATGCGGCGCGTGTTCGCCCTGATCGCGCGCCTGGCCGATCTGGACGCGACCGTGCTGCTGACCGGCCCCACCGGCTGCGGCAAGGAACTGGCCGCGCGGGCGCTGCATTACCAGGGCAAACGGCGCGAAGGTCCGTTCGTGCCGGTCAACTGCGGGGCGATCGTGCGCGAGCTGGTGGCCGGCGAATTGTTCGGCCACGTGCGCGGCGCGTTTACCGGCGCGACCGCCGACCGGCGCGGCGTGTTCGAGATGGCGCGCGGCGGCACGGTGCTGCTGGACGAAATCGGCGAACTGCCGCTCGAATTACAGCCGGCGCTGTTGCGCGTGCTCGAGGAGCGCACCGTGCGGCGCGTCGGCGACGACCGCGAACGGCCGGTGGACGTGCGCATCATCGCCGCGACCCACCGCGATCTGGCCGCCGAGGTCGCCGCGGGGCGGTTCCGCGAGGACCTGTACTACCGGCTGGCGATGATGCCCATTCACCTGCCGCCGCTGGCCGAGCGGTTGGAGGATCTGGCGCCGCTGGCCGAGCATCTGCTGCGGCGCGAAAGCGAACGGCAGGGCGCGCCCGTGCCGACGTTGTCGCCCGCCGCGTTGGATGCGTTGCGTGCTCATTCTTGGCCGGGCAACGTGCGCGAATTGGCCAACGTGCTGGCGCGTGCGCTGATTCTGGCGGCGGGACGCGGGCGCATCGAGCCGGGCGATCTGCTGTTGGACACGACGGCGTTGTCCGCGCCCGGCGACGGTGCGTTGTCGCTGGAACAGGCCGAGAAAAAGGCGATCGAGCGCGTGCTGGCCGTCGCGCCCAATCGGCGGGAAGCCGCGCGGCTGCTGGGCATCGCCGGTTCGACGCTCTACGAAAAACTCAAAAAGTACGGACTGGATCAGGCATGAATCTCCTCGAACGCATCCGCGCCACCGCGCGCCGCACGGGCATGCACGATGTGGGCGTGGCCGACGCGACGCCCTTTCTGCCGGGGATGATCGGCGTGCAGCAAAAAGCGGTGGCCGGGCTCGATCGCGCCGTGGTGCTGGCGATGCGGCTGTCCGATCCGGTGCTTGACGACATCGTCGATCATCCGACCAGACTGTATTACTTCCACTACCGCCGGGTGAACGTGATGCTCGATCAGGCGGCGCTGCTTGTGGCCGCGCTGCTGATGGAAGAGGGGTTCCGCGCGTTGCCCGTGCCGTCGAGCCAGGTGCTGGATTGGGAGAGAAACCTGGGGATGATCAGCCATCGCCATTTAGCCGTCGCGGCGGGGATGGGCCATCGCGGGCGCAACAACCTGCTGGTGCATCGTCGCTTCGGCGCGCGCGTGCGGCTGATCAGCATTTTGACCGACGCGCCGTTGCCGATCAGCGAACCGTTTCACGGCGATTGTGGTTCGTGCCGCGCCTGCATCGCCGCGTGCCCGGGCGGGCACATCAAGGAAGATCCGGCGGACTTCGACCGCGCCGGCTGCGCGCGAACCGTCCGCGAGATGCGCAACAAATACAACATCGGTCAGGACATCTGCGGCGTGTGCGTGATGGCCTGCCGCGTTTTCGATCGGAAAGAGTCATGAAGAAAATCGATCTGCGTTCCGACACCGTCACCAAACCCTCGCCGGCAATGCGCGAGGCGATCGCCAACGCCGCCGTCGGCGACGACGTGTTCGCCGACGATCCGACCGTCAACGCGCTGCAGGAGAAGGTCGCCGAGATGCTCGGCAAACAGGCCGCGCTGTTTTTCCCCAGCGGCGTGATGTCGAACCAGACGGCCTTGCTGGCGCACACGCAGCCGGGCGACGAGATTCTGCTCGAAGCGGATTGTCATATCTTCTACTACGAATCGTCGGGCCCGGCGGTGCACGCGCAGTGCATGGTGCGCCCGCTGGAGGGCGTGCACGGCGCACTGAGCGGCGAGGCGATCGCCCGGCGCATCCGGCCCAAGGATATCCACCAGGCGCGCACGCGGCTGGTCTGCGTCGAGAACACGCACAACCGCGCCGGCGGCCGCATTTATCCGGTCGAGACGATGCGCGGCGTGTGGAACGTCGCCCGGGAACGCGGCCTGAAGGTGCACCTGGACGGCGCGCGCATCTTCAACGCGGCGGTGGCCAAGGGCGTGCCGGTGACGCAGTGGACGACGCTGGCGGACACGGTGAACATTTGTCTGTCCAAGGGACTGGGCGCGCCGGTGGGCTCGGTGCTGGCCGGCGACGCCAAGACGATCGAGCGCTGCCGGACGATCCGCAAACGGATGGGCGGCGGCATGCGCCAGGTGGGGATTCTCGCCGCGGCGGGGTTGTACGCGCTGGAGCACAACATCGTGCGGCTGGCCGAGGATCATGCCAACGCGCGGCGGCTGGCCGAGGGGCTGGTCGGTTTGCCCGGCGTACACGTCGATCCGCAGGCGACCGAAACCAACATCGTGCTCATTCACCTGGAGGAGGAATGCCCGTTCAACGCGGTCGAGCTCAACGCGATTCTCGTCGAGCAGGGCGTGCTGCTGGTCGAGTTCGGCGAGCGGATCGTACGCGCGGTGACGCACCTGGACGTGTCCGCCGCAGACATCGACCTGGCGCTGGAAGCCTTTCGCCGTGTGTTGGGCTAGAATTAATATTCTGAAAATATTAAAATTTCCCCATTGACATTAAAGAATGAATAGAATAGTTAATAACTGCAATATTGGATGGACTACGCGATGAAAGCTTTATTGTCTTGGATATCGATTGCCTTTCTTCTTACCTTTCTTTTTTCCTTCGCCTGCGGTGACGATGACGATGACGATGATGACGACGCCGACGACGATACAACCGACGATGACACGATCGACGACGATACGGTGGACGATGACGACGATCCTTTCTGGCCGCCGCCGCCGCTGGATCTGGACCCTTATCAGGACGACGGGCAGCGGCTCGGCATTCTGTGCGGAGAAAAGGTTTTCCTGTTGACCGGCGACGCCTGGCAGGAGACGGAACATCAGTACTTCGGTCGCTGCCTTGCCCTGGATGAGAACACGTTCTTTTTAAATAAGAACAACAGCGGCGACGTGTATCGACTGGAAAACGGCGTGCTCGAGCAAATCGGGCACCTGTGGAACAAAAACAAATCATA
>CALBTQ010000477.1 GCA_937967875.1 uncultured Pseudomonadota bacterium | reverse complement strand
TACGGCGACAGCCGAGATCTACACTCTTTCCCTACACGACGCTCTTCCGATCTCAGGGGCGGTGCGCGGCGAACATCTCCAGCAGTTTGGGCGTTTCGTCGGCGCTGTCGTCGTCGATGAAAACGACCTGTAGGCGGCTGCGCGGATAATCCACCTCGTCCCAGGCCTGCAGCGTATCGGCGAGCGCGGCGGCCTCATTGCGGCAGGGCACCAGCGCGGTCAGGCGCGGCAGCGGCGGCAGGGGCTTGAACGGCGGCGGCGGCAGCGAGAGCGCGGCGCCGGTAAACAGCAGGCGGCGGACGGTCGCCAGCTCGAAGTGAATGAGCACGACGGCGTTGAGGATGATCGCGACCAGCGAGGGCAGATGTTTGCCGGCAAACCAGGAAAGAACGAAGGCGAGCCCGGCGACGATCAGCAGCGCGCGGCGCATGCTCATTCCTCGATTGCGGGCGGTTTGCGGTGTTGCGGCAGCCGGCGTTCGGGCATGGACATGCCGGCGGAGATGATCACGCGGAACGCTTCTTCCACCGAGAGGTCGGTGTCCATGATTTCGGCTTCGGGCACGATCAGGTAGAAACCGGAGGTCGGGTTGGGCGTGGTCGGCACGAAGACCGACAGACACGGCTTACCGATCAGCCAGTTGAAGTGCCCGGTGTTGTGCGAGGTGACGAAGGCCAGCGAGTACAGCCCTTTGCGCGGATATTCGATGATCACCACGCGCGAGAATTGCTCGCCGGAGGTGCTGAAGATCGAGGTCGTCAATTGTTTGGCCGAACCGTAAATCGAGCGCACCAGGGGGATCGCGGCGATGATCCGTTCGCCCAGGCGCACCAGTCGCTGGCCGAAATAATTTCGGGCGAAAAAGCCGATGACCAGCAGCAGCACGAAGGTGAGGATCACCCCGAGGCCCGGCAGCGGGAAGGGCAGGTAGGTTTCGGGGCGGAGGCTTTCCGGGAACAGTTTGAACGTCTGGTCGGCCAGGCGGATGATGAAGCGCAGCGCGAAGATCGTCACGCCCAGCGGCACGGTGATCAACAGGCCGGCCAACAGGTAGTTGCGCAATTCGGCGCGCCAGTTTTTGGCAAACGGTTTGCGGGCTTTGGGCCGCGGCTTTTCTTTGGCGGTTCTGGCCACGCGATGCTCCCGGGTGATCTGGCGGACGATTTCCCGCCGGTTCTATTGTGAAGGCCGACCGGCGTCGGCGCAAGTGGTCACGCGCGCAAAGGCCGTCTTGTCTGCGCTGGGCAAAGGGTGTAACTAAAAGATCATGACCAAGAAGAAAATCACCATTCGCCTGGCCGATCGGTACGACCTGAACAGCGTCGTGAAGATGTGGGTCGAACTGATGGAGTTGACCGCCGAGTTCAATCCCCGCTATCGCCTGCGGTCGGGCGCGGAAGAGGCTCAGCGCGCGCTGTTCGCCGATATGCTGGCGCGCGACGATTCGTTTTTGATGGTCGCCGACGTCGACGGCAAACTCATCGCCTTCGCCAACGGCTACCTGACCCAACCCTACAAGACCTTCGCCCAGGCGCCGATCGGCGTGATCGAAAACCTGTACGTGCGCGAATCGTTCCGCCGCCGCGGGCTCGGCCGCGAAGTGTCCACCCGCGCGGCCGCGTGGCTGACGCACTTCGGCGCGACGGAGGTGCACGTGAACGTGGTGCCCAAGAACGTCGACTCGCTCAAGTTCTGGCGCGCCCTGAACTACGAGGTGCACCGCGTGGCGATGGTCAAAAAACCCTGATCGTTTTCCGCATCGTTTGACATTCGCGCGCGCATCGGGCAAAGACCGGTATGTCCGCATGCGAGGAGGCGACGATGTTTTCGGTGCGCTTTTTCCCGTCCAACTGCGTCACGATTTTCTATCCGCCCGAGCGGCCGGTCGACGCCGGCGAGCTGTTCGCGGAGCACCTGGTGTTCGTCTGGGACGGTCTGCTTGATCCGGCCGCGGTGCGCGCGCTGCTGGGCCGGCCCGTGCCCTTTGCGCCGGCGGTGCTGCCCGGTTTCGCGCGCAACGGCCGGCGCAAGCGCGAGGAGTGGGATTTCGACCTGACCGCGCAGGTCGAGGCGCACACGGCGGGCGTCGTGTTGATCGGCGTGACCGACGCCGAGCTGGAGCTGCTCGACGATTTCGAGCAGGCGCCGATTCATCGCCTGCGCCAGAAGGGCACGGTGCGCATCGGCGACCTGGAGCGCGTGGCGGAAGTCTATCTGGTCAGCGGCGCTTACTTCGACGAGTGAGCCGCGCCGCGCACTTGAATCAATGCGATTTCCGGCGGGCATAAAAAGCGCACCAGAGGCATGCCCCGGCATTCCAAGCCCACACCGGCGCTGACGTGGCCGACCGTGTCGCCCACGCGGTATCCGCCCATTTCGAAGGTTTTCCCGGCCCGGTCCAAGGTCAGCAACGCGCCGTAGAGCGGCAGGCGCACCTGGCCGCCGTGTGTGTGCCCGGCCAGGAACAGATCCCACCCGGCGCGCGCGGCGGCGGGCATGACCGCCGGAAAATGTTCGAGGAAGATGCCGTAGCGTTCCGGGTGCAGGCGCGGCGTCGCTTGCGTCATCTCGCGGGTCGGGCTGGCGCCCAGCAGTTCGAGCGGCACGCCCTTGATCGTCGGCAGCCGCCGTTCGGTATGCAGCGTTTCAGCGCCGAGTTGATCGAGGAAGGCGTCGGGCATGTACACGCCGCCGTAATTGCCGGTCACCGCGAACACCGGCACGTCGGGCAGGCGCAGCAGAAAGGCGAGCAGCGCGGCCGGTTCGCCGTCGCGATAGCCGCACAGGTAATCGCCGGTGAGGCAGATCAAGTCGGGCTCGAGCCGCGCCACCGCCTCGCCCACGCGCGCCAGGAAATTCACCCGCGAGCCCCGCGCGTGCAGGTCGGTGACGTGCGCGATACGCAGGGTGACGCCGGCGGGGATTTTCGCCGAGGAGATCGTCAGACGTTTGAGCACCAGGCGGTCGGGCTCGACCAGGCTCGCGTAGAGAAAACACGCAAGGTAGACGGCGGCGAGCAGATGCACCGCGACGCGCAACGGCCGCGTTTTCGCGGGCAGCGACGTGCAAAACAATCGCGCGCGCACGGTGCGCCACAGCAAAGCGAACTCCGCGCCCCACAACGCGGCGGTGCCGCCGAAAACCAGCACAAGCGCGATCCACTCGCCGGGTTTCATGTACAACAAAAACTGGCGGTATTCATCCTGCATCGGCCGCCAGTGTAGTGGCGCGACAGGCTCTGGACAACCCGGCGTCGGCTTGTCATTGTTTAAAGCAAGGAAATCGAGATAGTATCGAACTCCATTGCCGCGCCGGATCCGCCGAGGGAGGTTTTACGAATGGCGGCGACCTATTCGAAGGAAGAAGTCTACAAACTCGTTCGCGAACGCATCGGCCGCCGGGTGCGCTCGGGCGAGCTGAACGTGCCGGTGCTGCCGCACATCGCGCAGGAGATTCTGGCGCTGACCAGTTCGCCCAATTCCTCGGCGCGCGATTTCGTCGCCTTGATCGAGAAGGATCAGCAGCTTTCCTCCCGCTTGCTTAAGATCGCCAACAGCCCCGTGTACGCCGGGCTGGTGGCGGTGACCAGCATTCAGACCGCCGTGGTCACGGTGGGCATGAACACGTTGCGCGACCTGGTGTTCGGCGTGGCGATGGGCGAGCGCATTTTCCGTTCGAAGATGTTCGGCGACCTGGTGCGCCAAATGTGGGAGCACTCGCTAACCGTCGCGTACATTGCCAAGGAGATCGCGACGCTCAAGCGCGTGGACGCCGAGTACGCCTTTTTATGCGGTCTGATGCACGACGTCGGCAAGCCGCTGGTGCTCGAAACGCTGGAGGAGATCGTCAAGCGCACCGAGGGCAAGTTGCAGCCCGAGGCGGAACTGGTCAACGGTTTGCTGCAGGATTACCACGCGGCGGTCGGCGGCCTGATGGCCCGCGCCTGGAATTTCCCCGCCACGCTGCACGACGTGATCCGCTATCACCACGAGTACGACGAGGCCGGCCCCGCGCAGCGTATGGCGCTGATCACCTACACGGCCAACCAGTTCGCCCACGCGATGGGCTTCGGTTCGTACATGGACGAGGAGCCGATGGAGATCGCCGGCGATCGCGCGCTGACCGCGTTGAATCTGAGCGACGACAAGGTCGACGAACTGCTCGAGCGGCTGCCCAAGGCCACGCGCGAGCTGATCACTTCCTTCAGCGGTTGAGTCTTACCCCAACGCCCGCCAGACGAACGCCAGCAAACCGGCGACGATGAAGTGCAGGTCCACGAGCATGTCGCGTTCCAGCGTGGGCAGCGCGTTGCCGCGGTAGAGCAGTTCCAGGTAGAGAAATTCCAGCAGGATCCAGGTGGCCAGAATCCAGGCGATGCCCGGCAGCCACCCCAGCGCGGCGGCGAGGTACAGGCCGACGGACAATCCGACGATCAGCGTGCGCACCAGCGAATGCGTGCGCGTCGGGCCCAGCACCAGCGGCACGGTTTCGCGCCCGACCAGCCGGTCGGCGGCGAGGTCGGACAGATCCAACCAGATCGAGCGAATGCCGGTCACCACGAACAGGAACACGAACGAGAGCAGCAGGCGCGACAGTTGCGTCGTCTGTTCCTCGACGAAGAACAACGGGAAGATGCTCACCAGGGCCCAGGCCGAGGCGACGAAGACGTTCTTGCTCGCGGCCAGGTCCTTCAGCCGGCGGAAGCCGAACAGGCCCATCCAGCTTTTGGGCACGACCTTCACCGAATAGAGCAGACCGAGAATCGAAGCGACCAGCACGACCAGAAACGGCCACACGCCCAGCATGAAGCCCAACACGATCGACGCGGCGAAGGGGAGGATGCCCAGCACCCAGAGGATGATGCGGTGGCGGCGGTAGATTTCCTGCCGCTTGGGATCGTCGCGGAATTTATCGACGCCGGTTTCGGTGAAGCGGTTGAGCACGTGCATCGCCTGCACGTAGAAAAAAACGAGCAGGAAAAAATCGAGGCGGAAGTGCAGGCCAGATCGGAAGAGCACACGTCTGAACTCCAGTCACCGAATACGATC
>CALBTQ010000476.1 GCA_937967875.1 uncultured Pseudomonadota bacterium | reverse complement strand
ATCCGACGGCGCGCTGGAGACGGTCTCTCCCTTCGAGACGCGGCCGCGCGGCGAGGAGTCGATTCTCCTCGTCGAGGACGAGCCGGCCGTTCGCCGGGTGTTGCGAATGGTCCTCGAGCGTTACGGCTATCGGGTTCAAGAGGCGCGGGGCCCCCACGAGGCTCTGGCGTTCCTCGACCAGGGGGGCGAGGTGGACCTGGTCCTCACCGACGTCGTCATGCCGGGCAGGAACGGCCGTCAATTGGCCGATCGGCTGGCGTCGATCCATCCGGAAACCAAGGTGCTGTATTCCTCCGGCTACACGGAAGACGCCGTCGCCCACCACGGCGTCATCGACAAGGACCTGCACTTCATCGGCAAACCCTATTCGCCGCGCGTGCTGGCCGAAACGATCCGCAAGGTGCTCGACGAAAAAGAATAACCGACATTTTTGAAAAGGTAGGCCGCGCTGCGCACGGCAGTAAAGGATTCCTGGGGCCTCGACTCAAATCCGAGGATGACGCCATGCTTCTCCCCCCTTTCTTCTACCCAACAATTGTATCTTGATGCATAATGCGCTGATGAACTCCATTCGGCCCAGTCAGGCGATCATTGCCGTCACCTACCGCTGCAACGCGCGCTGCGCGATGTGCGGCATCTGGCGCAAGGAGCCGGCCGACGAGGTCGAGCCCAGCGTCTACTACCACCTGCCGCGCACGCTGCGCGAAATCAACATCACCGGCGGCGAGCCCTTTCTGCGCGATGACCTGGACCGCATCGTCGCCGTCATGCTCGAACGCGCTCCCCGCGCGCGCATCGTCATTTCCAGCAACGGTCTGCTGCCCGAACGCATCGGCAATATCGCCCCGGCGCTGCGGCGGCTGTCCAAACGCCTGGGCGTGCGCATTAGCGTCGACGGCATCAACGCCGCCACGCACGACCGCATCCGCGGCATCCCCGGCGCACTGGACAAAGCCTGGGCTTCGCTCGACGCCCTGCGCGCGGCGGGCATCGCCGATCTGGGCGTCGGCTTCACCATGGTCAAGGGCAACGAGGACGAGCTGCTGCCGCTGTACGACAAGGCGCACCATGAAGGTTTGCAATTCACCTCGACGATCGCCCACAGCTCGCCGATATTCTTCGGCGATCAGGACGATTCGCTGCCCGACCTGGCCGCGGCCGAGCGCGTTTATCGCGAACTGCGTGGGCGGCAATTGCATTCGTGGCAGGTGAAAAACTGGTTCCGCGCCTATTTCACCGCCGGGTTGATCGACATGCTCGCGGGGCGGCCGCGCAAAATCGCCTGCCCGGCGGGCCGCGACTTTTTCTACCTGGATCCTTATGGCATCGCGTTCCCCTGTCACATCAAAGATTGGCCGCTGGGCCGCATCGAGGAAGGGTACGACAACTTGCTGCGCCAAAAACCCGAGTTGCTCACGCGCGTCGACCATTGCGCCGCGCACTGCTGGATGACCTGCACCGTTTCGCCGCTGATGCGGCGCGAACTGACCACCACCACGGTCGATGTCCTGCGCGACCGCCTGGCGGCGCTGGCGGGGAGGCTCTGATGCACGTGGCGATGATCGGTTTGAAGGGTCTGCCCGGCACTTTCGGCGGCGTCGAGCGGCATGTCGAGGAACTGGGCGCGGCGCTGGTCGCGCGCGGCCACGAGGTCACCGCTTACGTGCGCCGGCACTACACGCCCGAGGCCGTCGACGTGCGCGGTATCCAGACGCTGCTGCGCCCGACGATCCACACCAAGCACCTGGACGCAACGATCCACACGATCTTCAGCGCGCTGCACGCCGGCAAGCAGGATTACGACCTGGTGCATTTCCACGCCATCGGCCCGGCGTCCTTCGCCTGGCTCACGCGCATGCGCGGCGTGCCGGTGATCGCCACCATCCACAGCCTCGACTACCTGCGCGACAAATGGGGCGCCTTCGCCAAGTGGTATCTGCGTCGCGCCGAACGCAAGACGATCAAGTACGCCGACCGCGTCATCTGCGTCAGCGAATCGATCGCCCGGCGGCACGTCAACGAGCGCACGCCGGTCGTGCACATCCCCAACGGCGTGACGATCCCCACGATCCGCCCGCCGCGGATCATCAAGGAACAATGGGGCCTGCAGGGCGGCGATTACGTGCTCTACGCCGGTCGTCTCAGCCCGGAAAAGGGCGTACATCACCTCGTGCGCGCCTACCACCGGGTGGTCAGCAAGCGCAAGTTGATCATCGCCGGCGGCACCAGCCACACCGACGATTACGTGAAGATGCTCAAACGCGACGCCGACGCGCGAACGCTGTTCGTCGGCTACCAGGAAGGCGAGGCGCTGACCGAGCTGTTTTCCAACGCCGCCGCCTTCGTGCTGCCCTCCGACCACGAGGGCATGCCCGTCGCGCTGTTGGAAGCGTGGAGCTACGGCCTGCCGTGTCTGGTCAGCAACATCGAGGCTTGCTGCGAAATCGCCGACAAGGAAGGCGAGTTCTGCGTCTTCTTCAACAAGGGCGATTCCGACCACCTGGCCGCCAAGCTCGAACGGCTGCTGGCCGATCCGCGGGCGATCGCCATGGGCGAAACGGCCCGCCGCCACGTCATCAACAATTACGGCTGGGAAAAAATCGCCCGCCAGGTCGAGCGGCAATACAACCTCGTGTTGGAGAATCGCCGATGATCGTCTGCCCGCTGTGCGCCGCCGTCGCCCGTACGACGCTCTACCGGCGCACGCGCAGCGGCGACGTGCAGCGCTGCACGGCCTGCGGCTTCGTCTACTCCGCGCCGCCGGGCGATGTCCGCGCCGACGCGCCCGCCTTCACCGACGATCCGGCCGTCTATCGCCTCAACGCGCAAGACCGCCTCGGTCGCCTCGAACGCCGCGTCGCCTTGCCCGGCCGCCGCTTGCTGGACGTGGGTTGCTACGACGGCAACTTTACGTTGGCCGCGCAGGAGCTGGGATTTCTCGCCGAGGGCGTCGAGCCCTCGCCGGTGGGCGTCGAACTGGCGCGCGCCAAGGGTCTGACCGTCGTGCAGGGCACGTTGGAAGACGCGCCGCTGACCGGTCCCTATGATGCGATCACGATGATTCACGTGCTCGAACATTTCGCCGATCCCCTCGTCGCGCTCGAGCGGGCGCGCGCCTTGCTGCATCCGGCCGGCGCGTTGCTGATCGAGGTGCCCAACTTCGCCGCCTGGTCGCGCAAACTGCTGGGCCGTCGTTGGCGGCAGTTCATCCCCGACCACGAGCGCTTCTTCGAGCCCTATACGTTGCGCCGCAGCCTGGAGCGCACCGGCTGGGCTGTCGTCGACCTGCGCCCGGTGGGCAAGATCGCCTCCGTCGCCTTGCTCGCCGACCGCCTGCGCCGTTATTACAGCCCCGCACTGGCCGGTCTGGTTAGGCGCCTGGGTCGCTCCGACAAGCGTTTGTCGATCAACCTGGGCGACATTCTGCTGGCTGTTGCCACCGTGCGCTAAGCGCGATAGACTGTTTTCGTTGAGTCGGCGAAACGATGGGTAAGCGATGAACCGTGAACGATTTTCCGGCCTTAGCGCCTTCATCGTCGCGACGGACGCCCTGGTCATCATTATCTCGTTCTTCCTGGCGCACTTCCTGGTCGATTCGCTCAAGCAGTTCCTGCCCGATCCGTACCAGGCGCGCCAGTTGTACGAGTTGAGCCACTATGGCTGGGTGATGGTCTGCGACCTGGCGATGTTCCTGGCGCTATTGTATCTGTTCGGGTTCTACACCTACGGCCGCACGCTGACGCTCTTCGACACGATCCTCAACCTCGGTAAAGCGACCGTCGTCGGTTTCCTCCTGCTGATCGCCGTGCTTTTTTTGCTGCGCATTCAGGACGTCTCGCGTTTGCTGCTGGGCGTGTATGCGCTGGTCAAACTGCTGCTGCTCTTCGGCGTGAAGGGCATGCTCAAATATGTGTTGGGCAAGTTACAGGAGCACGGCTACAACCAGATCAACGCGCTGGTCATCGGCGCGGGCGACCAGGCCGGGCGGTTGATCGACCGCCTGCGCACGCAGCCGGACATGGGTTATCGGCTCATCGGCGTGCTCGCGCCCGATCCGGCCAAGACCGGCCCGCGCTTTCACGACGCCCCGGTGATCGGCCGCGTCGGCGAACTCTACGACGTGCTGCTCAACTACAGCGCCGACGAGGTCTTCTACGCGATGGGCCCCAAGGAGGTCGAGGACCTCAACGCGCTGGTCTTCGCCTGCGAGGAAGTCGGCGTGCGCTTTAGCGTGCTGGCCGATTGGTTCAAGCCCAACATCGCCCGCACCAGCCTGCGCGCGTTGGGCGAAACCCCGCTGCTCACCTTTTCCACCACGCCCAGCCAGATCGGCCAACTGCTGATGAAAAACATCATGGACAAGGTGGCGACGGCGATTTTGTTGATCGTCCTCTCGCCGCTGCTGGCTGCGATCGCCCTGGCGATCAAGCTGAGCAGTCCGGGGCCGGTGCTCTTCGCGCAGTTGCGCTCGGGCTTGAACGGCCGCGTGTTCAAGTTCTACAAATTCCGCACGATGGTCGAAAACGCCGAGGAGTTGAAAAAGGACCTCGAGGACCGCAACGAGATGAGCGGGCCGGTCTTCAAGATCAAAGACGATCCGCGCATCACGCGCCTGGGCCGCGTCTTGCGCAAGTACAGCCTCGACGAACTGCCGCAGTTGTTCAACGTGCTGCGCGGCGACATGAGCCTGGTCGGGCCGCGTCCGCCGATTCCCGCCGAGGTGGTCAAATACGAACGCTGGCAGCGCCGGCGCCTGTCGATGAAGCCGGGCCTGACCTGCTTCTGGCAGATCGGCGGCCGCAACGAAATCGATTTCGGCGACTGGATGACCATGGACCTGCGCTACATCGACAATTGGTCGTTTCGGTTGGACATCATCATTTTGTTGAAAACCGTTCCGGTCGTGCTCTTCGGACGCGGCGGCCGCTGAGCCTCACGCGCAAAACCACGCATCCACGCCCTCGGTAAACCCCGCTTCGCGCAAGCGCGGGCGAATCAACTCGCGCGCTCCGCGCCGCCCTACGTACACCAGCACCGGCCAGGCGCGATACTCGCCGACCTGCGCCGCGTCGATCACCGGCGCGCCCGCATGCACGCGGCCGATCTTGCGCGGATCGATGTCCAGCCAGGCGATCACGCGCACGCCCGATTGTTGCAGCGGTCGCACGAGCCGTCGGCTCATTTTCCCCGCCCCCCAGACGACCGCCTCGCTTTTTCCCGCCAGCGGCCCCGCCGCCAGATACCGCGCCTTGAGCGCCGCGAACGCCGCGGGCCGGTAACGCGGATCCACCCGGCTCGCCCGTTGCGCCCGATCGCGCCAGAAGTACAACGGCGCGTCGACCTTCGCCGCCGCGTACCCCGCCGCATGCAGCCGCAGCGCCAGGTCGTAATCCTCCGGAAAATCGCCCGCGCGCCAGCCGCCCAAGGTTTCCAGCACGTCTCGTCGCCACAGCATCGTCGGGTGCACCAGCGGGCACTCAATGAACCGTTCGCGCGCGATGTCCGCCGGCTCGACCAGCGCGTTGACCCACCGCGCGTATTCGCGATAACCGCCCGCCCACGTTTCGCCCGGCGGCGGCGCGATCAGGCACGAGGCGCAGGCGATGTCCGCTCGTTCGTCAAGCAGCGCCGACTGCCGCGCCAGCCGATCCGGCGCGCAGCGATCGTCCGCGTCCATGCGGGCGATGAACGCGCCGCACGCTTCGTGCAGCGCCTCGTTGAGCGCCGCGACGATCCCCCGCGCTTCTTGCCGCAACAACCGGATACGCGCATCGGTTTGCGCGAGCGCCGCGACGATCGCCTGCGTTTCGTCGCGCGAGCCGTCGTCGACGACGATGATTTCCAAATCGGTATACGTTTGGTTTTGCAGATCGGCCAGCGCCTGGGCGATCGTCGCCGCCTCGTCGCGGGCGGGCAGCAGCACGCTGACCGTCGCGCTCGTCAATCGATCAACACCTTGAGTCGCCGCAACTGTTCGGCCACTTCCTTGCGCGGCATGTCGCGGTACTGCGGCGGCAGCAGGTCGCGGTTGGTGCACTCCATCACCGCGGCCATCGTCTGATAGTCGATCTCCTCGGCGTACACCGGCGGAATGAATTGCGTGAACGCCTTGTGGAAGTCGTTGGCGGTCACCGT
The DNA here is from genome assembly GCA_937967875.1 of uncultured Pseudomonadota bacterium. Taxonomy (GTDB): domain Bacteria; phylum Lernaellota; class Lernaellaia; order Lernaellales; family Lernaellaceae; genus CALBTQ01. Next base: position 1,372 of record CALBTQ010000476.1, on the reverse strand, counting down.
TTTGCCGCCGCGCAACGCCGCGTGTTTCTTGGCGCGAATGCAGATCGACTCGATGTCTGCGCCCGACAGCCGCGGCGCGCCGGCCGCCTGGTATTCCTTCTCGATCGAGGCGAGCTTGGTTTTGATGTTGTTCTTTTTGACGAACACCGCGAACAGGTCGTCGCGGTCTTTCGCCGTCGCCGGATGAAACAGCGCGATGTGCTCCTCGGCGCGGCCCTGGCGCTTGATGTCCACCGGCAGCAGGTCGGGCCGGGCGGTGAGCAAAAACCAGATGACGTGGCCGCGGTTGGCCGTGTCGGCCATGAACGAGGCGATCGTGCCGAAGATGCGCGAACTGGTGCCCGAATCGCCCGCCGCGTCACGGTCGCCGATCCAGGTGTCGGCTTCGTCGATCACCACGCCCAGCGGACCCATCGCGCGGAAGATCGCCAGCAGCTTTTGCAGATTCGATTCGGTCACGCCCTGCCATTGGCTGCGGATGTTGAGCAGCTTGACCATCGGCACGCCGATCTCGCCGGTGAAGCAGGTGGCCAGAAACGTCTTGCCCGTGCCCACCGGACCGCAGATCAAATAGCCCATCGGCAGCACGTCGAGGCGTCCCTCGCGCAGCATTTTCGCCGCCGCCTTGAGCTCGGCCACCGCTTCGCCCGCCCCGGCGACCATGTCCAGGTTGAAGCGCGGCTGAATGAATTCGAGCAGCCCGAAGCACTCGGCCTCGATCAGCTCCTTTTTGCGCTGCATCAGGTGCTTCATCGTCAACTGCTGCTGGTGGCGCAGCGTCTCGGCCAGCAAATGGCGGATGTGCACGCGGCTCAGACCGCCGGTCAGTTCGGCCACCGCCTCGATCTTGATCGCCGACAGCTTCTCCCACGCCTGGCCCGTCGTCTGCGCGCGGATGAACTCGATGCGCTCGGTGCGGTCGGGCAGCGCGATCTCCACCGACGCCATGTACGGGTTGCGCACCACGTCCTGGTGCAGGCGGCTCAGGTGCTCGGTGAGCAGGCACACGGTCACGTCGGCCTGCAAAATGGCCGGGTCGTCGGCCCAGTTGCGCAAATAGATGATGCTGGCGCGGTCCGCGTCGCTCAGGTACCCCGCCTCGCTCTGCGGCGCGATCAGATCGGCGTACTCGATGACCAGCGCGATGCTCTTGCGTTCGGCGATGCGCGTGCGCAGGTAGCGGTCGATCAGCGGGAAGAGCTTCACCGGCTCGCGCGGCACTTGGATGATCGTCTCGCGTCCCTTGCCCGTGACGGTCTGGTACGCCTGCATGAACTGCGCGAAGTCGTTGGCCGTCTCGTTGCCGCCGTAGGTCAGACCCTCGAGATCGGAAGAGCACACGTCTGAACTCCAGTCACCGAATACGATATCG
>CALBTQ010000475.1 GCA_937967875.1 uncultured Pseudomonadota bacterium | reverse complement strand
ACCGAGATCTACACTCTTTCCCTACACGACGCTCTTCCGATCTGGAGATGATGAACAAAAAGGTGCGCATCAACGTGCAGGATCAGTTTATCAACTCGATGCGCAAGGACCGGGTGGCCGTTCAGGTGGAGCTGATCACCGGCAAGAACCTGGAGGGCTACATCAAAAGTTTCGACAACTACTGTATCGTGTTAGAGTCGGATCGACTCTACCTGATTTACAAGCACGCGATTGCCGACATTCACATCGATAAATCGGTCAAAGTCAGCTTCATGGCGGGCTGATCCGGCCGATCACACGACTTCCGGCGAATCCAGGGAAGATGTGTGTGCGATTCTCGTAGGCTGTCGTCTGCGGGGTGAATCCCGCGACGAAGTCGACGAATCGCTCGACGAACTTGCGCAATTGCTCGAAACCGCCGGCGGCGTCGAAGTCGCACGCGTCCTGGTAGAAGTGGCGCGCCCCGTGCCGGCCACCTTCATCGGCAAGGGCAGCGTCGAGCGCCTGGCCGAACTCATCGCCGCGCAGGATATTCCATTAAGGACCGTCGTCTTCGACGTCGATCTCACGCCCGGACAGCAGCGCAATCTCGAAGAGGCCTTCGACGTGATGGTCATGGACCGCACCGGGCTGATTCTCGACATTTTCGCCAAGCGCGCGCAGACCGCCGAGGGCAAGCTGCAGGTGGAACTGGCGCAGTTGAATTATCTGCTGCCGCGACTGCGCGGCATGTGGACGCACTTGTCGCGGCAGGGGGCGGGCATCGGCACGCGCGGCCCCGGCGAAACCGATCTGGAAGTCGATCGTCGCCGCATCCATCAGCAGATCGCCGTGCTCAAGCGCCGCCTGGAAAAAGTGCGCACCAATCGCGCCGCGCAACGCAAGCAGCGCCTCAAGCACGGCATCCCCACCATCGCGCTGGTCGGCTACACGAACGCGGGCAAATCGACGCTCCTGCGCGCGCTGACCGACGCGGACGTGTTCATCGAAAACCAGTTGTTCGCCACGCTCGACACCACCGCGCGCGAGCTGCGCCTGCCGGGCAACGTGCGCGCGATCGTCATCGACACGGTCGGCTTCATCCGCAAGCTGCCGCACCACCTGGTGGAAAGTTTTAAAGCCACCTTCGAGGAAGTGACGTTGGCCGACGTGCTTGTGCACGTGATCGACGCGTCGCACCCGCAGATGGACGAGCAGATTCAAGCGGTGCACCAGGTGCTCGACGAAATGGGCGTGCAAAAGCGGCAGGTGCTCACCGTGTTCAACAAAGTCGACCGCCTGGAGGATCGCGCGTGGCTGAGCCGCGCTCTGGCCGCGCATCGGCCCGGCGTGGCCGTCAGCGCGATGACCGGCGACAACCTTACGGGGCTGCTGGACCAATTGAGCGTGCAACTCAGCGAACACCGGCGGCTGGTCACCTGCGCCATCCCCCTTTACCGCGTCGATCTGATCCATAAAATAAGATCCGAGACGCAAATCGTGTACGAGCGCGCCGACGAGGAGCGGATGGTCTTCCGGGCGCGCATGGAAACGGCGCTGGCCGAGTACCTCAAAGATTTTCAGACCGAGGAGGAATTGACGTGAAGCGCATCTGGATCGTCGTGGTCTTGCTGTTGGGCGTCGCCTGGGCGGCGGCCGGCGAACTGGCGATCTTCAGCGGCGAAGCCACCGTCTCGCTGGCCGAGCTCAACGTGGACGCCGCCAAAACGAAAGCCACGCAGATGGCTCTGGCCGAAGCGCTGCAGCAGGCGTTGCGCCACGTCGCGCCGCCCGAGGAACTGGAACTCAAGGAAAAGGAAATCGACAAGCGCATTCTCAAATCGCCCAAACGCTTCGTCGCCAGCTTCACCATTCTGCAGGCCGACGAGGAGCAGACCAACTACCACCTCGTGCTCGAAGCGCGCATCCGCGTCGACGCCCTGCGCGATGAAGTGCGCTCGATCGTCGTGGTCGACACGCGTGAGCAGGAAAAGCCGCAGTAGATCGGAAGAGCACACGTCTGAACTCCAGTCACCGAATACGATCT
>CALBTQ010000474.1 GCA_937967875.1 uncultured Pseudomonadota bacterium | reverse complement strand
CGTATTCGGTGACTGGAGTTCAGACGTGTGCTCTTCCGATCTTCGCCTCGATGCGTTCGCCCAGATTGTAGCGCTTGGCGTACTCCACACCCTCGCGCACATGGTTGATCAGAATCAGGCTCGACATGCGCGGCGGCAGGTTGTCGTGCGGATTGAGGCCGTGCTGGTTTTCGATGAAGTAACGCGGCTTGTTGATCTTGCCGATGTCGTGGTAGAGCCCGGCGACCTTGGTCAGCAGCGGATTGGCCTTGATGCCCTCGGCCCCCTTCTCGGCCAGCGCGGAGACGAACAGGCTGTGATGATAGGTGCCGGGCGCTTCGAGCATCATGCGCTCGAGCAGCGGATGGCTGAGGTTGGCCAGTTCCATCAGTTGCAGGTTGCTGGTGTAGCCGAACATCACTTCGATCGGATGGATCGAGGCCAGCGCGAACGGTCCGGTCAGCAAACCGCCGATGAACGCGGCCGCCACGTTGACCGGCGTGTCGAACGAGGTGATCGAACTGGGATCGCTGATCACCTGGATGGCGAAGGCCACGGCCATGTTGACCAGACCGACGCTCACGCCGCCGCGCATCACCACGCCGCGCCGCTGCGCATGCGAAATGCTGTGCGCGCCCACCAGCGAGCCGATCAGCACGTACAACGCGTAGCCGAGGGAATTGTCGGCCATCAAGCCGGCAACGGGGGCGGCGAGGCAGATGAGCACCAGCGCCGATTCGCTCTGCAAAATGATGCGCACCGCCATGGCGGCCCCGGCGATGGGCATGATGAACAAAAACGACTCGGGCGTCAGCCAAGAGAACGAGGCGGCCAACGGCGCGGAAACCACCTTGGCCAACCAGGCGAGCAAACTGACCATCACCAGCGACATCGACAGGAAAGAAAAATCGCGCACGCTGGGATTGAACTTGCGGATGTTCACCCGCGCGAAGCGGGCCAACGACATCTGCGCCAGAAACAGCAGGGCGATCGCGGCGATAAACGCCATCAGCGTATGCAGCGTGCCGGCGCCGGCGAGCATCGCCCGGAGGATGACCATGTGTTCGGCGGTGATCTGCTCGCCCTCGGCGACGATCAACTGGTTCTTGCGGAAGTGGATGATGCTCGGGCCGACCTTGTTGCGCGCTTCGTCCTTGCGCTCCTCGGTGGCCGCGCGGTTGAAATCGAGGGTCGGTTGAATCAATTGCGAAGCGATGTTCAAGGCCACGGCGCGGATCTGCCCGTTGGCGATCTGCTCTTTGGCGCGTGTCTCGATCTGCTTGAGCACCGTGGCCAGATCGGGAATGCTGTCGAGTTTGTCGTACACGCGCTCCTTGCGCGTATTGAGCTCGCGTAGCGTAATCGCCTTTTCCCCGGGCAGGGACGCCACCTGGTCGAGCATCACCTGCCGATCGTTGACCACCATGCGGATCAACGCGTAGTTGATCAGATCGGCGGTCGCCGATTCCACGTTCAGCGAATAATTTTCCTGTTCGAGCACGGCGAGCAGCTTGCCGTCGAGTTTGACGCCCAGTTCGCTTTGAAAGCGCTCTTCCTGCTCTTTGATCGCCTGTGCGCTGATCAGGCTGGCTTTGCCCACCTGCCCGTCGGACGCGCCTTCGGGTTTGCCGTCCACCGGCACGCCGAAGAACAGGCGCATGTCCTCGAAGTTTTTATGCAACCGCGTGGCGACGCGCTTGCCCGCTTTGGTGTCGTGATCGTAAATGGGGTAGATGCCCACGGCGGCTTCGCGCTGGCGCGTCTGCGTGCTGGCGGTGTCTTCCAGGTCGAAATCGCGGTCGGCCTTGATGGCGTGGTTGGCGTACATGCCGACCTTCCAATTGCCGATGGACGTGCCGATACGCGGCGTGATCAAAATCGCCAGGACAACGGCGACCGCCAGGGCC
>CALBTQ010000473.1 GCA_937967875.1 uncultured Pseudomonadota bacterium | reverse complement strand
CGGTTACAACACCTTCGAGTTCGATCCGGATTTGTTCGCCGATCCGGAAGGGATGATCGACTATTTCCACAGCCTCGACGTGCGCGTGTTCATGTGGATCACCCCCAACGTCAACGTCGATTCGCCCAACTACCAGGAAGGCTTCGACAACGGCTATTACATCAACGACGGCCGGACGTTGGAATGGTGGAAGGGCGAGGGCAGCTTTATCGATTACAACAATCCCGACGCGATGACCTGGTGGCACGGTCTGATGGACAACGTGCTGGACATGGAAATCGACGGTTGGAAAACCGACGGTTCGGAATTCGGGTTGTATATTTTTTCACCGATCGTACACACCTATTCCGGCAACATCTCGCCTAAGGAATACCAGGAAATGTACTACCGCGATTTCTTCAACTATACGCGCGAACGCCTGGGCAACGACCGGGTGATCACCGCGCGGCCGGTCGACAGTTACGGCGTGCCGTTCTGGGGGCCGACTTTCGCGCCGCGCGACGTGAATTTCGCGGCTTGGGTCGGCGATCAGGATCCCACCTGGTTCGGGATGAACGCGGCATTGATCAACCTGTTCTTCTCGGGCGAGCGCGGCGCGGTGAATGTCGGCTGCGACATCGGCGGCTATCGCAGTGACGACATGCGCGATAAGAACGTGTTCATCCGCTGGGCGCAATTGGGCGCGCTGCTGCCGATCATGGAAAACGGCGGCGGCGGCGAGCATCGCCCGTGGATGTACGATACGGAAACCGAGGACATCTACCGCAAGTTCGTGCTGTTCCACGAGCAGTTGCTGCCGTATCTGTACAGCCAGGGCGCCGAGTATTACGACGACGGGTTGTCGCTGCTGCGGCCGATCAAAAAATGGACCTGGCATTACAATCTGGGTGACGATCTGCTGGTCGCCGCGATGGTCAATCCGGGCACGGTCAAGACCGTCACTTTCCCGGAAGGCGCGACCTGGATCAACTACTGGACCGGCGAGGAGTACGCGGGCGGTACGGAAGAAAAGCTGGACTTCCCCTTCGATCAGTATCCGGTCTTTGTGCGCAAGGGCGCGATCATTCCGATGGACAATGCGATGCACGAAACGGTGTTTCCCGTGACGGCCGACGAGCGGGCGCCGATCACCGCGGTGATCTATCCGGCGGTCGGCGAGAAGAGTTTCAACGTCTATGAAGAGGGCGGCACGGGTGCGACCATTTCCTACACAGTGCAAGAGGAGATGACGATCCGCCTATCGGCCACCGAGCGGCAATACGCGTTCCGGTTGATGAACGTCGATACGCCGGCCAAGGTAAGCGCCGAACCCTATGGCGTGCTCACTGCGGCGGCGGGATTCAATGCGCTGGAAGAGGCCGACAGCGGCTGGTATTACGACCCGGCGACGCGCGTATTGTGGATCAAACCGGGCGCGGCGGATCGCGGTTTGGTGGTGACCGTCGAATAAAATTTGAATAAAATCTGGCGAGGGGAGCCATGCAGGTTCCCCTTGCTGTTTAAAAAGTGCTTATTTTTCATGCGAAATCTAACGATAAGCGGTTGAGTTGACAGATAAAAAAATGCCTTTAAACTAGCCCCGGCTTAAAAGTGAATTTCTCGTCCCGGGAAGAAAAGGAAAGCGAAAGGATATCCAATGCATCGCCACCTGATAAGCTGCTTGCTGGTATTGTCTTTTCTCATCATTGGCGTTCAGACGGCGACGGCATTCGAGTATGACGTTGCGGCCACGCTCCAGTCGGTCGACAACGATTTCGAAGCCGGCGTAATCACCCTGGATCAGAAAGCGCGCTTGATGGCGTACGCTTTATTCGCCACCGATAAACTGCCCGATGCGTATTACCGCACTTCCCAGGATCTCAACGCCGTGGCCGGCCAGCCGCCGCGTTGGTTCCGGGGCGGGACGATGGCCGTGGAAACCTTGCGGCGCATGTTGCCCGACTTGTCGCCGGCGGTGCGCGCGGAAGTGGAGAAATATTTTCTGACCACGCCGCGCCCGGTGAAATCCGGTCCAAAATTGAAAGACGATTATCCGGAAGGGTACTACACAAGCAACGTTCAGACCTCCGAGCATTTCGCCATTCGCTGGGGCAACAACTGGGGCGGCTCGATCGATACGATCAACACCTGGCTCGATATTCTGGAAGACGAAGTGTGGGCCACGGAAATCGAATCGTGGGGCTATCAGCCGATCGCGCAGTCGGACACGTACTACATCGATATTTACATCGGCAACAGCGGCGATCAGGCGCCGGACATCGATTTCGCCGGTGCGTATACAACCATATATTACGACCAGGATTACGGCATGATGCCCTACATGGTGTTTCATCCGATGATCCTGGATTACCTCAGCAGCATCCGCGACGTGAGTTCGCACGAGTTTTATCACTGCACGCAATTCACGCACGTGATCGTGGACGGCTGCTGGTATTACATGGGCGAAACCGAAACCTGGTTTGTGGAAGCCACGGCGGTGTGGGCCGAGGGTACGGTTTATCCCGACATCAAAAACTGGATCGGCTACATCAGCGATTGGGCCAGCTCGCCGCAGGAACCGCTGACCAACAATTCGTACGGCGGCTACGGTCCGTATGCGCGCGGTATTTACGCCCGCTACCTCTACGAACACATCGACGGCCTCAACACGATCTACGACATCTGGAACGATTGCAGCGCCAGCACTCTGTTCGGCGTGTTCCGGTACCTGCAGGAAGAGCAGATCGATTGGGTCGAACACTACATCGATTTCATGGCTCGGCTGGCGGTGTTGGATTTCGTCGACGGTTCGTTGCTGCCCAAATTCACGACGGTGAAAACGGTTTCCACCTTCCCGTTGAAGCAGAGCTCGACGCCTACCACGCGCAAACCATATCTGAACGGCATCAACATTTATGAGATCACCAGCGGCTCGGAAAGCGATCCACGGTTGAATATCCAATTCATCGGCGGCGAAACGGGCGATAGCCGCATTCGTTGGGGCGCCGGCGTGTTGAAAGTCAAATCCAACGGCGACTCCGATCTGGAGACGATGGTGCTCAGTGGTGCGGGCACGGGCGAATTGACCGTTGACGGCCTGGGTACGACCTACAACAAGATGTACTTGCTGATCAGCCCCACCACCGGGCAGGTGATCAATGAGAATCTCAGGATCGATTATAAATTGCAGCTAACCCGCGGCGACGACGGCTTCGACGACTTCACCGACGACGATGACGACGATGACGACGATGACGACGACGATGATGACGATACCGGCGACGATGACGACGACGATTGCGATTCGTTCTGCGACCGCGTCGAATCCTGCGGCATGATCGATTTCTTCGGCTTCTCCTCGATGGACGAATGCCTCTCCGGCTGCGACGCTCTGGGCGCTGAGTATCTGGATTGCGCATTGAATTCAAGCGGCTGCGACGAATTCGCCGAGTGCTTCGGCGCCGGCGACGATGATGACGACGACGACGATGATGATGATGGATGCGGCTGCTGACGACTGATCAAACTCGGGAAAGGGCGACCAAACCGGTCGCCCTTTTTTTATTGGATAAGATTTTGCAAAGTTTTATCCCTCTCAGAAATCTGGCTTCGAAAATCTGAGATACCGTTCAAGTGCAAATTCATCCAAAGTATGTAACTAGATGTAATTGCATGATAATGTCCAAATGGTGGTTTTGGCATCGTGAATGCATGATCGGTTATCGGTGTTCATGGAACACCGTCGAGGGTGAATCGACGCCGGTGTTGCCTGCAACAACGGTTACCGATTGACAACAAAAAACGTTATGACCTGGGGCGGCTGTCGTCATAAGGTACAAAGTCGATCACCCAAACATGAATTCCAGGTCAGTTGGCTCCTGAATTACCAAGGTTGCTCGCGGATAGGGCACTTCAATTCCTTGGATTAAAGCCCCGAAAAGGGGCTTTTTTTTTGCCTTTGCGCTGGATTTACCCGGGGCGAATGTGTACAGATCGGAAGAGCACACGTCTGAACTCCAGTCACCGAATACGATCT
>CALBTQ010000472.1 GCA_937967875.1 uncultured Pseudomonadota bacterium | reverse complement strand
TGCTTTTCTTTACTTGACGATTCTTCATGGGGGACTATTACAGCAACGATCATGCCATTCAATTAATTCAAGTAAATTCGCGTACCTCCGGGTCCTCTACGTTTTTCGATCCTGGCTAAACCACGGTCGGACAGCTTGCCGACATGCCTGCGGACCGCATCGCCGTTTCGTCCGGTATTCCGTGCCAGCTCCACCAGGGTGCGCGGCGATTTTTTTCGAAGTAGTTCCAAGATGGCGTCGAGCAGTTTTTCGACTTCGTAGGGCTGTGGTGATTTTTCCGGCTCAACAGGATACGCCGACCGGATTGCATCTGGAAGATGCCTGACTTCGATTGTTCTTTTTCCCTCACGGATGCATTGGAGGGCTGCCGCCTCTATTGTCTGGCGAAGCTCACGGACATTTCCGGGCCAATCATGGGTTTTGATCAGGTCTCGGACAGGCTCCGTCATTTCCAGCGAATGCTTGCTGTATTTCTCCGCGATCTTCCGAACAAAACACTCGGCGAGCGTAATGATGTCAGCGGGCCGTTCCCGCAGGGGCGGCACGACGATTTGCTCGCCCGCAAGCCGGTAATACAGATCGAGGCGAAATTCGCCCCTTCTGGCCAGTTCGGGCAGATCCTTGTTGGTTGCCGAAACGACCCGGAGATCGATTTGTTGGGTTTTGTTGGAGCCGACCTTCCGCACTTCCATTTCCTGCAGAACGCGCAGCAGCTTGGTTTGGCTCAACGGAGTCAAGTCGCCGACCTCGTCCAGAAAAATTACGCCCTTGTTCGCTTCTTCGAAAACTCCGGCTTTTGCTTTGTCGGCGCCGGTGAACGCCCCCTTCGTGTGGCCAAACCATTCAGAATCCGCGAGAGAGTCGGTTATGGATGCACAATTTACGATCACCAGTTTGGATTTTTGCCGAGGGCTGTTATGATGGATGGCGCGGGCGATTCCCTCCTTTCCAACTCCGGTTTCTCCCCGGACCAGCACGGGATTATCTCCGATGCGGGCAACGCCCTTGATGCGATCGAAAAGCTCGATCGTTCGCGGGTCTTCCCCGAGGAGGAAATCGTTGTTTGAAAATTCGAGTTTTGTAGCCATCCGTTTTCATTGGCCTTCATGTTTATCCTGGGTCAAAATGTACGCTGTCTTACAGGTAAGATTCATCTGCGGCAGTTCATGATCGACTGCCGGAAGGCAATCGAAGACGCGACAAAAAACTTCCGGAAGTTTTTAGAAAAACTGCGGCAGATGATTTATTGCTTCCGGGTCTGGCAAAGTGCTTCTCGAAGGAACGTACTTTGAAGGACCAGGAAGGAGGAAAATTCCATGGCTCACAACATCATCCGGCGGATCAAAGTCACCGGCGGATTTCTTGATGGTATCGATTTACGTTTTGCTCCGGGGCTCAATTGCGTCATCGGCGGGCGCGGCACCGGAAAAACCACCCTGCTTGAATTTATCCGCTATGCATTGGGTCTCGGGGGCCGCACCGACGCAGAGGTCGAGGCTCGCCTGGACAAGTTGCTCAAGGGCAATCTGAACAACGGCATGGTGGAAATCGAGTTTGAAACAGCGGACGGTCTGATTTACGTGGTCAAGCGGGCTTACAAGGAAAAGGCCATGGTCTTCGACACGAGCGGCGCTGCGGTTGATCCCCGTATTCTGGAATCCGGCATGTCCATCAACGCAGCCATCTATTCCCAGAACCAGATCGAAACCATCGCCGGGGACACGGCAGCCCAAAAGGAACTGCTTGACCGCTTTCTGCGCCGGGAAATTTCCGCCGTCCAACAGGATATCCAGCGCAAGCTGACCGAATTGAAATCCAATGCCAGTCACCTTCAACTGCTTGAGCAGAACCTGCAAGGCGAGGAAATCAACCTGCAGGATCTGCCTGCCATGAAGGACCGACTGGAGAAGCTGAACAAGGAACTGGCATCTGAGAAGATTGAACCGGAGGTTGAAGCCGCGTCGAAGGCAAAAAGACGACGCGATGCGGAAACGACGGCCATCGATGGTTTGCCTCCCCAAATGGATCGGGTCCGCGCCAAGTTGCGGCCGTTGCGGGATGGGTTGTTTTCAGGACTGGAGGACGCAATTCCCAAGGCATTGCTCGATGGGCCCAACAGCGACCTTTTCAACAACCTGAAAAAGGCGATGGACGATGGCGTCAAAACCATTCAGGACCACATTGAAAAATCCCTTTCCAACCTGGATCGGATGGACACCGCTGTCACTGAAACCGCGAACGAATTGAAAAAACGGCACACACCCGAAGACGCCGCCTACCATGAAATCCTCGCAAAAAAGAAGGATGCGCAAGCCAAAATCAAAGATCGTGACACACTGGCAAAGCAAATCGCCGCGATGGAGGCGAAACGGCTTT
>CALBTQ010000471.1 GCA_937967875.1 uncultured Pseudomonadota bacterium | reverse complement strand
TCTATCACGGCGACGAGATCGTCTGGCAATTGCAACACGATACGAATCTCGACGGCAAGAATCTTGAAGCGCAATATTACAACCGGCCGGCCGCGTTGCTCAGTCATTATGCCCGAGCGGATCTGGCTGACCGGTTCGATTTGTTTGCCCGCGGCTACGTCAACAGCTATCAAGCCCTGGTGTATTTTCAGGAGTTGGTGCTCCCGCGAGAACATAAGCCGAAGTACGTCGTTTTGTTTATCGGCCGCAACGAGCGACGCGGCGCGCTGGCGCGGCTGATGTACCCCAAGCTCAAGACGCAGCCCACGCAGCCGCTGGGCAAGGAGTTGCTGGACCACGCGATCGATGGGCCGCGCTGGTTGCCTACGCTGCTGCATAGAAGTTCATTGGCCCGTTGGCGTTGGCGGCGACAGATGAATATCGAGGCGGAAAATTATGTGCGGGCGATGACCGAAACGACGGTGGCCCGCCAACCGCAAAACACGATCGAACCGACCGACCGTCAGGTGCTCGAACGGTTCGTCGACCTGGGCCGCGAGCACGGCATCGAGATGATCTTCGTGCCTTATCCCACGCTGCACGGCGAGTTTTACGATCCCTTCCACGCCGGGTTGATGCGTGAGGTGGCGCAGGCCAAGGGCGCGGTTTTTGTCGACCTGCGCGAGGCCGTGCGCGAATACGACGAGCCGTTCCTCGATCCGCTTTACCTGTCGGGACGGGCGTATGAAATAATTTCGCTCGAGTTGATGAAGGTCGTTTATCCGCTGATCGACTATGAGCCGCCACCGTATCTTCCCTATTGGAGGCTCATGAGGAAGTACTCCGCTCCCGCTGAGATAAAAGGTCAGGAAGAATAATTGTTGGTCCTGGGTGCCCGCCTACGCGGGCATGACAAAGAAAATCCTTCCCCAAGCGGCCCTGCCGCCGGCCGAGGATTCACACAACGAAGCAAACATAGGTCCAGGGATTATCCCTGGTCCCAACCGCCTTCTTTGCGCAGCTTGTCGACTTCGTCCTTGGCCTGCTTCTTGAGCAGCACGTAGTCGGTTTTGGCCACGCGGTTGAGCGGAAATTCGCCCGGATTGAGGATCACGTAGTGCGCCGGGCGCATGTAGGCGGCGATGCCCTTGGCGTGTTCCTCCAGGTCGGCGACGGTCAGGTTCGCGCCGGGCTTTTGCTCGACGAACAAAATCACGCCTTCGGTGAACACGTCGTGTTGCGCGCCCACCGCGGCGCAGGCGGCGACCTTCTCGGTCAGCCCGGCGAAGTGTTCTTCGATCTGCGCCGGGTGCACCTGATACCCCTTGGGCTTGATCACCAATTTGCTGCGGCCCGAGAAATGCAGCCCCGTTTCGTTTTTATAGCCCAGATCGCCGGTGTAGCAGACGCCGTCGGTGGACACCGTCGCTCGGTAGGCTTCCTCGTTGTTGACGTAGCCGATGAAGATTTGCGGGCCCGCGAAGCAGATTTCCCCCGGTTCGCCGTCGGGCAGTTCCGCGCCCGCCGCGCCGTCGGGGCGCATCGGCCGGCGGATGGTCATCGGCGTGACCGGCATGTCGTAGCCGACGCCCGCGAGGATATCCTCGACTGTGCCGTCCAGCGGCGTGTAAGTGACGAATCCGCCCGTTTCGGTCAGGCCCAGGCCGGTGCCGAACTTGGGGGCCATCTGCGAAAGCTGCTCGAGGAACTGGCGGGTCACCTGCTGGCCGCCGTAGAGCGCGAACTTGAGCGATGACAGGTCGAAGGAAGTGTAATTGGGCAGTCGCCACTCCATCGCGAACAGGGCCGGAATCTGGCCGAAGCAGTCGACCTTGTAATTCTGGATGACCTCGAGCGTTTTTTCCGGATTGAAGATATGCAGCACCACGGCCGTGCCGCCGCGAAACAGCGGGGTCATCAGTTGTTCGGCCTGGCCGCCCACATGCGAGGGGGGCAGGTTGACCAGCATGCGCGAGTCGGCTCCGATGTCGAAGGCCCCGCCCAGGCACATGCACTGGCTCTGGATGTTGCGGTGCGACAGCAGCGCCGGTTTGGGCAGACCGGTCGAGCCGGTGGTGTAGATCACCTGGCAGCCGTCGTTTTCGTTCACCGCCGCCGTCGCGGCCAGGAACTGCTTGAGCAACGGATTCTGCGGATCACTCAGCGCCTCTTTGGCCAGCCGCATCGCGTCCGCGCCGAACTCGAAGACCGACACCGCGCCGTCGATTGTCTCTTCCGGTGTGGTGAATTGCACGAAATGCTCGACGTAGCCGCAATTTTCCATCACCGCCCGGCCTAACGGCGAAAAGTCCGCCACGGCCGTTTTGCCCAGGAAGGCGAAGGCTTTGGCCTTGATCAGATCCAGCGAGCGCACGACCTCCGGCCCCTTGAGGCGCAAATCCAGCGGCGCGTGGATCACGCCGATCTTGAAGCAGGCGTACTCCAGAAAGACGTGCTCGGCGAGAAACGGCAGGCTGGTCGCGAAAAAATCGCCCTTGCGCAAGCCCATGTCCAGCAGCTTGAGCGCGATGGCCGTGGTCTGTTGATCGAATTCCTTGTACGAGTACCGCTTACCCGTTTCGGGGAAGATCAACGCCGGATGGTCGGATCGCTCCCTGGCCCATTTGGCGACCACGCCGTGCACCAGATGACGGTCGGCGAAATCGGTTTCGAAATGTTCCAGGGTAAACATCGGCACGCCGTTGCGGTAGGAGATCGGAAGAGCGTCGTGTAGGGAAAGAGTGTAGATAGCGGTGGTCGCGGTAT